>JBOGFU010000265.1:0-1872 GCA_050743545.1 Acidimicrobiales bacterium
CGCCGACGTCGTCGCGCTCTACACGTCGGTCCTGCCGCGCGCGATGGAGACCGCGGCGCTGATCGCCGACGGGCTCCCCGAGGGCCTCAGCGCGGTGGCCGACTGCGACCTGTGCGAGCTGCACCCCGGCGAGGCCGACGGGCTGACCTGGCGCGAGCTCGTCGAGCGCTTCGGCGCCCCCGGACTCGACAGCGACCCCGACCGACCCATCGCCCCGGGCGCCGAGTCCTGGCGAGGCTTTCACGAGCGCTGCGCGCGGGCGTTCGACGACCTCGTCGCGCGCCACCGCGGCGAGCGCGTCGTCCTCGTGGTGCACGGCGGGGTCGTCGAGAGCGCGATGCGCCGGGTGCTCCGCGCGCCCGTCGGGGTGCCGCTTCGCCTGCCGACGGGCAACTGCGCGATGAGCGAGGTCGCCGTCGACGACGACGGCTACCGGCTCGTGCGCTACAACGACCTGGCGCCGCTGTCGGCGTAGGCGCGCAGGCCCTCGGCGACGTGGAAGGCGAGGTCGAGGCTCTGGGTCGCGTTGAGGCGCGGGTCGCAGATCGTCGTGTAGTTCGTCGTGAGGTCGTCTTCGCCGACGCGTGACCCGCCCCCCAGGCACTCGGTGACGTTGTCGCCGGTGAGCTCGACGTGCAGGCCGCCGGGCCAGGTGCCCAGGTCGCGGTGCGCGGCGAAGAAGCCCTCGGTCTCGGCGAGGATGTCGGTGAATCGCCGCGTCTTCTGACCGCCCTCGGTGGTGAAGGTGTTGCCGTGCATCGGGTCGCTGGTCCAGTGCTCGGCGCGCCCCTCGTCGACGAGCGCCGAGACGAGCGGGGGCAGGAGCTCGGTGACGCGGCCAGCGCCGAGGCGCGCGATGAGCGTGAGGCGGCCCGGGACGTTTTCGGGGTTGAGCGCCTCGACGAGGCGCTTGAGCTCGTCGGGGGTCATCGTGGGGCCGACCTTGACCCCCAGCGGGTTGGCCACCCCGGCGAGGAAGGCGACGTGGGCGCCGTCGAGCTGGCGGGTGCGGTCGCCGACCCACAGCAGGTGGGCCGAGCAGTCGTACCAGTCGCCGGTCAGCGAGTCGCGGCGCGTGAGCGCCTGCTAGTAGTTGAGGATCAGCGCCTCGTGGCTGGTGTAGAAGTCGACCCCCTGCAAGGCGGCGTCGTCGTGCAGGTCGATACCGCATGCGCGCATGAAGGCGAGCGCGCGCTCGATCTCGTCGGCGAGGAGCGCGTAGCGCTTGCCCTCTAAGGAGTTGGCGACGAACTCCTGGTTCCACGCGTGGACCCGACTGAGCGCGGCGAAGCCCCCGGTGGTGAAGGCGCGCAGCAGGTTGAGCGTGGCCACGCTCTGGTGGTAGGCGCCGAGCAGGCGCTCGGGGTCGGGGGTGCGCGCGGCGGCGCTGAACTCGTCGTCGTGGACGATGTGGCCCCGGAACGCGGGCAGCGACACCCCGTCGCGCTCCTCGAACTCGCTGGTTCGCGGCTTGGCGAACTGGCCCGCGATGCGCCCCACCTTGATGACCGGGACCCCCGCGGCGTAGGTCAGCACCACCGCCATCTGCAGGATGACCTTGAGCTTGTCGCGGATCGAGTCGGCCGAGCCCTCGTGGAACGACTCCGCGCAGTCCCCGGCCTGGAGCACGAAGGCCCGCCCCGCGGCGACCTCGGCGAGGTGCGCGCGCAGCGTGCGGGCCTCGCCGGCGAAGACCAGGGGTGGGCGCTGCGCGAGCTGGGACTCCACGCGCGCGAGGTGGTCGGCGTCGGGCCAGGTTGGACTCTGCGCGACCGGGCGTGAGCGCCAGGCGTCGGGCGTCCAGACGGGCGACTCCATTGACCAAGCGTAGGTGGTCGGGGAAGCGTCGTCGGTCGCGACCTAGGGTGGGCG
>JBOGFU010000266.1:0-4191 GCA_050743545.1 Acidimicrobiales bacterium
CTTTTGGCTCTCGTTCTTCCGTTTTCAAGGAGCGACACCGCACACGACCGAGGTCGGAGGTGCGACGTGATGTCCCACGATCCCTTGGGGGGACCGCCGCCGGAACCCCGGCGACAGGGACGCCCACCTTACCAGCGTGGTTCGACACGGCGCAAACGCCGGCCGCCTTCACCGCGGTGGGAGTTCAATGATAGCAGACCGCGGGGTCCCCCAACACGTCAGACGCCGTCGCCCTCGCCCACGCGGCTGAGCGCCGCGTCGAGCGCGGTGGTCAACGCGTCGGCCTGCGCTCGCGCGGCGTCCGGGCCCGATCCCCCAGGCGAGCGGCGATTGGCCAGGGCCCGACCCGGCGCGAAGAGAGCGGCGAGGGTGCCCCCGTCGTCGTGGACAGCGACCACCGTCGCGAGCGATTCACCCGTCGCCGCCGCCTCGGCGACCCATCCCCCGACGCGCTCGTGGGCCTGGCGAAACGGGACGCCGCGAGTGACCAGCGCCTCGGCGAGGTCGACGGCCACGAGGTAGTCGTCGCTCGCCGCGGCGCGCGCTCGTTCGTCGTGGAACTCCATCGACCGGTAGGCGCCGCTGAGCGAGCGCACGACCAACAGCACCTGGCGCACCGAGTCAAAGAGCGGCTCCTTGTCCTCTTGGAGGTCGCGGTTGTAGGACAGGGGCAGGCCCTTGAGCGTGGCGAGCAGCCCCGTGGCGTTGCCGATGAGGCGGCCGGACTTGGCGCGGGCGAGCTCGGCGACGTCGCTGTTCTTCTTCTGAGGGAGCATCGACGAGCCCGTGGTGTAGTCGTCACCCAGCGTGGCGAAGCCGAACTCCGCGGTCGTCCACAGAACGAGCTCCTCGCCCATCCGCGACAGGTGCACGCCCAGGAGCGCGATGTCAAAGAGCACCTCGGCGACGAAGTCGCGGTCGCTCACGGCGTCCATCGAGTTGGTGAACGCCCCCGCGAAGCCGAGCGCCGCGGCGGTGCGTGCGGGGTCAAGGGGCAGCGACGTCCCGGCCAGCGCCCCCGCCCCCAGGGGCGACACGTTGAGACGGTCGCGCGCGTCCATGAGTCGATCGACGTCGCGCAGCAGTGACCACGCGTGGGCGTTGAGGTGGTGACTCAGCAGGACCGGCTGGGCCCGCTGGAGGTGGGTGTAGCCGGGCAGCATCGAGTCCTCGTGACTCGCCCCCACGTCGCGCAACGTCGTCGCGAGTTCGAGCGTCGCGCGGGCCATCTCCCCCACCGCGTCGCGCGTGAAGAGTCGCAGCGTTGTCGACACCTGATCGTTGCGACTGCGCCCGGTGTGGAGGCGCGCGCCAACGTCGCCGGCGATTTCGGTCACGCGTCGCTCGACGGCGGTATGGATGTCCTCGTCGTCCGGCGAGCGCACGAACACCCCGCGATCAAACTCCGACTCGACGTCGTCGAGCGCCTCGTGGAGCCGCACGGCGTCGCTCGCGTCCAAGAGCCCGGCCGCAGCCAAGCCGTCGACGTGGGCTCGTGACCCGCGAATGTCGTAGGCGTAGAGGACGTGGTCGAATGAGAAGCTCTCGGAGAGATCCCAGAGCGACTGCGACATCGACGCGGAGAAACGTCCGCCCCACAGTGTCACGATCGGGGGGGCGTGGCGTTCTTCGCGCCCTGGCGCGCGGCCCACGTCTTGACGCCGAGGCCGTAGATGCGAACGTAGCCCTCGGAGTCGGCGTGGCGGAAGGTGTCCGCGGCGTCGTAGGTTGCCAGCCCGTGGTCGTAGAGGGCCTCGTCGCTGCGTCGGCCAACCACGCGCATCACCCCCGGCGGGTCGAAGCGCAGCCGCACGTCGCCCGTGACGTGTCGCTGGGTCTCGGCGACGAACGCGTCGAGCGCCTCCTTGAGCGGCGAAAACCACATTCCGTCGTAGACGAGCTCGGCCCAGCGTGGGGTGAGGCGCGCCTTCTCGTGGTGGACGTCGCGCTCCAAGGTGAGGTCCTCTAAGTCCGCGTGCGCGGCGATGAGGGCCAACGCCGCGGGGCACTCGTAGACCTCGCGACTCTTGATTCCCACTCGTCGGTTCTCCACCATGTCGATCCGACCGAATCCGGTGGCGCCCGCGCGACGGTTCACGGTGGCGATGAGCTCGGCCATACCCATGGCCTGGTGGTCGAGGGCGACGGGCCGCCCCGCGCTAAAGGACACGGTGAGCTCGAGCGGCTCCGCGGTCGTCACGCGGGTCAGGGTGTACGGCTCCTCGGGCGGCGGAGCCCACGGGTCCTCGATCTCGCCGCACTCGATCGCCCGGCCCCAGAGGTTCTCGTCTATCGAGTAGATCTTCTCCTTGGTCGCGCGCACGGGGATCTCCCACTTCTGCGCGAAGTCGACCGAGTCGGCGCGCGTCATGCCCCAGTTGCGCGCCGGCGCCAGTACCTCGAGGTCTGGAGCCAGCGCGTGAGCCCCCACCTCGAAGCGAACCTGGTCGTTGCCCTTACCCGTGCAGCCGTGGGCCACCGCGCTCGCCCCGACGCGTCGAGCCTGGTCGACGAGGTGACGAACGATAACCGGTCGTGACAGCGCCGACACCAAGGGGTACTTGCCCTCGTAGAGGGCGTTGGCGGCGATCGCCGGCGCGCAGAACTCCTCGGCCATCTCACTTCGCGCGTCGACGGTGACGCACTCGATCGCTCCCGCGGCCCGGGCACGCTCCTCGATCGACGCAAAGCTTTCGCCGGCGTCGGCGTCCTGACCCACGTCTACGAGCACCGTGACCACCTCGACGCCCCACTCCTCAATCATCCAGCGCACGGCGACCGAGGTGTCCAGCCCACCGCTGTAGGCGAGAACAACGCGCTTGCTCATGACGACCGTCCCCTCTTGCGCGCCGTGGGGGCCGCGAGCCCCGACAGCGAGCGAAACTCGGCGGCGAGAGCCGCGCCGCTGCGCTGCTCCTGGGCGATGACGAGCAGGGTGTCGTCACCGGCCACGCTCCCCAGCACGCCCTCCAGCGCGCTGCGATCGAGCGCCGACGCCACGACGTGAGCACAGCCCGGCGGGGTGCGGACGACGACGAGGTTGCCGGAGCTCTCGACCGACACCACCCACTCGCCCATCATCCGCTTGAGGTGTTCGAGTGGTGCCGAGCTGAGCTTGGGCCCCGACGACACGATGATGCGCCGCGCGCCGTGCTCGTCGCGAATCTTGATCGTGCCGAGCTCTTGGAGGTCACGCGTCACCGTCGCCTGGGTCGCGGCGACTCCCTCTGACTGGAGCCACGTCACGATCTGGGCCGCCGTCGAGATGACGTGCTGTTCGAGCAGCTCGGTGACCCGATGCTGTCGTTGGGTCTTGGTCATTGCTTCTCCTTGATCCATCGCAGGACGCCGACCATCGCGGATCGACGATGAAAGACCTGGCGCCACACGAGCGAGTTGTCGGCGTCCACGACGTCGTCGGTGACCTCGTCGCCGCGATGGGCCGGCAGGCAGTGCATGAGTCGCGCCCCGGGCGCCTCGGTAATCAGAGCGGCGTCAACGCGGAACTCCGCGAAGTCCTCGCGTCGCCGGTCGGCCTCGTCCTCCACGCCCATCGACACCCACGCGTCGGTGTACACGACGTCGGCGCCGCGAACCGCCTCGATCGCGGAGTCGACGAGACGCAGCGACCCGGGACCGTCCACGGCGAGCGGATCCTCAGGGCCCCCCGGGGTCAACTGGTACGCCGCCGGGGCGCCAACCGTGACCACTGCCCCGAGGCGCACCAGCGCGACCGCGAGCGAGCGGGTCACGTTGGTCGCGTCGCCCACGTAGGCGACGCGCAGGCCGGCGAGCGCTCGTGCGTCACCGCCCGCGAAGGCCTCGGCCAGGGTCAACACGTCGGCGAGCGCCTGGGTCGGGTGCGCCGCGTCACTGAGCAGGTTGACCAATGCCAGGCGGTCGTTCGTCGCGCGCGCCATCCGCTCGAAGACCCCGTGGTGACGCACGCGCAGCGCGGCGATCGAGTACATCTCGCTCAGCGTGCGCGCGACGTCCTCGGCCGATTCGCGGGTGTCGAGTCCGATCTCGTCGTCGGAGAAGAACGTCGCGAACCCTCCGAGCTCGTGGACGGCGACCGAGCTCGACGCCCGGGTGCGCAGGCTCGGGCGTTCGAACACGAGCGCGACCCCCTGGCCCGCGAGCAGGACGTCGTCGACCGGAGCTACCGCGAGGTCGAGCAGGGTCGCGAGG
>JBOGFU010000267.1:0-13409 GCA_050743545.1 Acidimicrobiales bacterium
CACGTGGGCTACCTCGACCGCGCGCTCGCCGGGCGACTCGACGCGGGCGAGCGCGCCACCCTCGCCGCACTGCTCACCAAGCTCAATCAGCCGGCGTAGCGGGTCACCCAGGCGCGCGCGACGCGCCCATCGTCGAACTCCAGCTCCGCGCCCTCGCCCTCGCCGGGTCCGCTGACGACCTCGACCGCGAGAACCTCGTCGGCGAGGCCCGCGAAGCCGGCGGCCAGGTCCTCGACCCCCACGAGATGGAGCACGATGCGGTCGTCGACGTCGAGCCCCGAGTTTTTGCGCAGGTCCTGAATCTGGCGTACAAGGTCGCGCAGCAGGCCGCGTCGGCGCAGCTCGTCGGTGAGCTCGAGGTCCAGCGCCACGACCTCGGCGCCGTCGCGTGACACGGCGAACCCGCCTTGGGAACGAACGCGCAGCTCGAGGTCGTCGCCGCTGAGGGCCACGACGCCGATCGACAGGGTCACCTCGACGCTCGACCCGGCCTCGAGCGCCGCCGCGACGGCCATCGGGTCGAGCGCGCCGAGCGCGTCACGGAGCTCCTTGACGGCTTCGCCGAGGCGCGGGCCTACGGCGCGAAAGTTGGGAACGACCTCGAAGGTCAGGACGTCGGCGAGCTCGCGTCCGTATTCAAGGCGATCGACGTTGAGCTCGTCCTCGACCACCCCGGGTGGGGGCGCGGGCGCGTCGGGCGCAATGAAAATCAGCGCGCGCGCGAGCGGCTGGCGGACCTTGACCCCCGCGTCGGCGCGCGCCGCGCGCCCGAGCGAGGTGAGCCGGCGCGCGACGTCCATCGACGCCTCGAGCGCCTGGTCACGACGGGCATGGTCGACGACTGGCCAGTCGACGAGGTGCACCGAGCGGTCGTCGGGGCCCTCAGTGAGGTCGCGGTAGAGGCGATCGGCGAGGAAGGGGCAGAACGGTGCGAGCAGCAGCGCGACCCGGGTCAGGACCTCAAGCAACGTGGCCTGCGCGGCGAGTGAGTCCGAGCGCGGCGCGGCGGGGTCGGTTCGCCAGAAGCGTCGCCGGCTGCGCCGCACGTACCAGTTCGACAGGTCGTCGATCAGCGCGGCCAGCGCGTCCGTCCCGGCGAGCGGCTCGTAGGCGTCGAGCGCGCCGGTGACCACGCCCGTCACGTGCTCGAGGCGCGAGAGTATCCACCGATCCAGGTCCGACCGCTCCCCCGCCGCCGGCACGTCTGGGTCGAGGGGGTCGAAGGCGTTGAGCGACGCGTAGGTCGTGAAGAAGCTAAACGTGTTCCACAGCGTCGCCAACGTCTCGCGCAGCGAGAGGTCGATCGCGGCGAGGCTCGCGCGCGTCGACGTCCACGGTGATCCCTGGGAGAACATCCACCAGCGCAGCGGGTCGGCGCCGCGCGTCTCGAGCACGGTCCACGGGTCGATGACGTTGCCCACCGACTTGCTCATCTTTCGCCCGTGCTCGTCAACGATGTGACCAAGGCAGAGCACGTGCTCGTAGGGTGACGCGCCAAAGACCAGCGTGTTGACCGCGAGCAGCGAGTAGAACCAGCCCCGCGTCTGGTCGATCGCCTCGGCGATCAGCTGGGCCGGGAACTGGCGCGCGGCCTTCGAGCCCGGCACGTGCGGGTAGCCGACCTGCGCCGAGGGCATCGCGCCCGAGTCGAACCACGCGTCGATGACCGGGTCAACGCGACGCGACTTCCCGCCGCAGTCGGGACAGGCGATGACGACCTCGTCGATGGCCGGGCGGTGCGGGTCGAGCGAGGAGAGGTCGCGCCCGGCCAGCGCGCCCAACTCGGCGCGCGACCCCACGCAGGTCAGGTGTCCGTCGACGCACCGCCAGATCGGCAGCGGCGTCCCCCAGAAGCGATCGCGGCTCAGCGCCCAGTCGACGTTGTTGGCCAGCCACTCACCGAATCGCCCGTCGCGAATGTGGGGCGGGTGCCAGTCGACCCCCTGGTTCTGGGCGACGAGGTCGGCCTTGCGCGCGCTCGTCGCCACGTACCAGCTCGGCTTGCCCCAGTAGATGAGGGCCGTGCCGCAGCGCCAGCAGTGCGGCAGCGAGTGCACGTAGTCGAGGCGCCTGACCAGGAGCCCGCGGCGCTCGAGCTCGTCGTTGATCTCGGGGTTGGCGGCCCGCACGCCGCGCCCCGCGAGCCACGCGACCTCGTCGGTGAAGGCCCCGTCGGGGCCGACGGGGTTCACCGTGGGCAGCCCGTGGGCGCGCGCGATTTGACGGTCGACCTCCCCGAACGCGGGTGATTGGTGGACGAGCCCGGTGCCATCGTCGGTCGTGACGTAGTCGCCGGCGACCACGTAGCACGCGTCCGCGTCCTCGGGCAGCTCGACGTCGGTGAAGGGCCGCTCGTAGTGGGCGCCGACGAGGTCGGCGCCGGTGAGGCGCGCGCTCACCTTCGCCTCCGCGCCGAAGACCGACTCCACCAGGGATTCGGCCACGACGTGGCCCCCGACGACCGCGTAGGTGACCTCGGGGTTGACCGCCACCGCGACGTTTGAGAGCAGCGTCCACGGCGTGGTCGTCCACACCACGAGGTGCGTCGCGCCCCCTAGTCCCCCGTGAGCGTCGGCGTCGGTGAGCGCCAGGCGCACGTAGGCGCTCTCGTCGGGCTCGTCGGCGTAGACGTCGGGCTGGCCGAGCTCGTGGCTCGACAGCGCGGTGCCGCAGCGCGGGCAGTAGGGCACGACCTTGAGGTCCTCGTAGAGCAGGCCGTTGTCGAAGAGCTGCTGAAGGTGCCACCACACCGACTCGACGTACTCGGGGGCGAAGGTGTAGTACGCGTGGTCGGTGTCGACCCAGTAGCCGATCCGCTCGGTGAGCCGCTCGAACTCCTCGACGTAGACGAGCACCGACTCACGACAGAGCCGGGTGAACTCCGCGACCCCGACCTCCTCGACGATCGCGCGCTTGCCCGAGATTCCCAGCTGGCGCTCGACCTGGACCTCGACGGGCAGGCCGTGGGTGTCCCAGCCGGCGCGACGAGCGACCAGGCGCCCGCGCATGGTCTGGTAGCGACAGAAGAGGTCCTTATAGACCCGCGCCCAGACGTGGTGAAGCCCCGGGAGCCCGTTGGCCGTGGGCGGTCCCTCGTAGAAGACCCAGGGCTCGGCGCCCTCGCGCAGGCGCAGCGAGCGCGCGAAGACGTCGTGGTCACGCCAGCGCGCGAGCTCAGCCTCCTCCACGGCCACGAAGTCGAGGTCGGCGCTGACGGGGCGGAACACGTTTCTCCTTTTGAAGGACCAATCGTAGTGAACGGCCCGCGGTGGGCCCGCGGTCAGCGCGGCGCGGGTCGCGAGAAGCGCTCGTCGAGCCAGCCCTCGCCGAGCCCCTCGAGCGAGTCGAGCACGAGGTCGGCGAGGTCGAACTCGGCGAGCGCGCGATCCTCGGCCGCGGGCACCGCGACGACCGTCATGCCGGCGGCGCGGCCCGCCAACACGCCGGCGACGGAGTCCTCCACGACGAGGCACGCGCTCGGCTCAACCCCGAGCGCCGCCGCCGCGGTGAGGAAGACCGCGGGGTTGGGCTTTCCGAGCTCTTCGAACTCCGCCGAGTGCACGGCCACGAATCGCTCGCGCAGGGAGAAGTGGTCCAGGCACCGGTAGATGAGCGACAGCGGGGTGGAGCTGGCGAGCGCCACCGGTCCTCGCGCCCCCGTGAGGTCGATCGCGCGCGTCGCGCCGGGCATGAGTCGACCCTTGGCCTCGACCAGCTCGCCGACGCGCGCCAGCAACCGGTCGACGACGACGTCGTCGCTCGCCCCCGACCAGGGGTAGCGATCCCTCCAATAGGCGACGACCTCGTTGACGTACATGCCCTTGGTCGATCGGTCCTCGGCCTCGCTGATGGGCACGCCCAACGACCCGAATACCTCAACCTCCGCCTCGTGCCAGAGGACCTCGGAGTCGATGAGCAGGCCGTCCATGTCGAACAGCGTGGCCCGCAGCGTCATCCGGCAACTCTTCCACACCCTCGCTACGGTGTCGCCGTGGTCAACGTGCGCCCGCTCGCCGATCGCGACGCGCCCGCGGTCGCCGCGCGCGTGCTCGCGTCGCTCCGCGCCGACGCGGCTCTCAACTCCATGGTCAACGGTGACGCCGCAGCCGATGACGTGCTCGACGCGTTGGCGTCGGTCGCGAGCTCGGTGTGGGTCGCGACGTCGCCCGACGTCGTGGGTCACCTCCACGCCGCGTTGCTGAGCGATGACGTGTTCGGGTCGGGCGCGTGGGTGGCGCCCGACGGCGTCTCCTTCGACGACCCCGAGGTCCTGGCCGAGCTCTACGCCACCGCGGGCGCGTCGTGGATCTCGCTCGGCGCGCGAGAGCACTACGCGTGGGTGCTCGACCACCCCGAGCGCACGTCCGCGTGGCTCGACCTGGGGTTCGCGCGCATGCACCAGCGCGGCGTTCGCGCGCTCGCGGGGCTGGGCTCCGCGCCCGTGCCGTCCGGGCTGCGGATCCGTGTGGGGGGCCTCGACGACCTCGACGCCGCGTGCGTGCTCAGCGCGGAGCTCGACCGCGCCCAAGCGCAGGGCCCGAGCTTCTCGTCGATGCCCGACGCCTCGGTCGACCGCTCGGAGCTCGCCGAGGCGCTGGCCGACCCCGACGTCACGCACTACCTCGTCGAGCGCGGGTCAGAGCCCGTGGCCCAGTGCCTCACGTTCGCCCTGGCGTCGCGGCGAGGGTCGTTCGCGCGCACGGTCCACCTGAGCGCGGTGTCGGTGCGCGAGGGCGAACGCGCGCGCGGCGTGGGCACCGCGCTGGTCGACCACGCGCTCGGCGCGGCGCGCCGGCGCGGGTTCGACTACGCCGAGACCAACTGGCGCGTGACCAATCGTCGCGCGGTGAGGTTTTGGACCGGCTACGGCTTCGCGCCGACGTACGTGCGCCTGCACCGCACGATCGCCGACTAGCCCAGCGCGGCCTTGATCGCGTCGACGATCGACGGGTCCTCGGGGTCGACGAGGGGCTCGAAGCGCGCGATCGACGCGTCGGGGTGCACGAGGAACTTCTCAAAGTTCCACACCACATTGCCCGTGCGACCCTTGGCGTCGGTCGCCTGGGTGAGGATCTCGAAGAGCGGATGGCGGCCCTCACCGTTGACCTCGACCTTGGCCATCATCGGAAACGTCACGCCGTAGGTGGTCGAGCAGAACGTCGCGATCTCGTCGGCGGTTCCCGGCTCCTGTCCGTGGAACTGGTCGCAGGGGAATCCGATGACGTTGAAGCCGCGCGAGTGATAGGTCTCGTGCAGTCGCTCGAGGCCCTCGTACTGGGGGGTCAGCCCGCACTTGGACGCGACGTTGACGATCAGCAGCGTCTGTCCTTGGTAGGGCGCGAGGGTCGTGTCGTGGCCGCCGAGCGTGGTGAGGGGGATGTCGTAGATGCTCACCACGCAAAACTAATGGTCGCTCGCGCGGCGCCGTCCTCGATGCCCCTAGGTTGCCCCGTGATGGAGGTTCCCGCGCCGCACCCGTCGCGCTGTGACCCGTCGCGCGCCGACTACGCCGATATCCTCACCGCGCACGCCGCGGCGGTGGCGCGGGGCGAGCCGACGTACCGCGACCCCACGACCGGGCTCAGCGTCATGACCAGCGTCGCGCTCGCCGAGCGCGGAACCTGCTGTCACTCAGGGTGTCGACATTGCCCCTTCGTCACCGGCTAGGGCGGCGACCTGGTCGTGCTGGGCGAGGTGGTGGCGATCGATGTTGGCCATGAGGAAGAACACGACGGCGGCCCCGACGAGCACCGCCGAGCCGAATCGGAACGCCTGGTCGAACCCGTGCACGTAGGACGTGTCATGGATGTAGCGCCCAACATTGGCGACGTGCAGGCCGCCGTGGTGGGCCTTGATCGCGAGCGCGGTCGCGAACGCGGAGGCGCTGGACACGAAGATCGTGCTCTCGATCGCCGTGCCGAACGAGCCGCCGATCTGCTGGGCCGTCGACAGCACGGCCGACGCGGCGCCCGTGTCGTCGGGTGCGACGTTGAAGAGCCCGGTCGAGGCAACGGACACGAAGACCAGCCCGAGCCCGAGGCTCATGAGCAGCATCGCGGGCAGCAGCGCGGCGGGGTAGCTGCTCGCGACCTTCATGAACGAGAGGAAGAACATTCCGACCGCGGCCATGAGGCAGCCGCCGGTGACGAGCGGCCGGGGCCCCACGCGCGGCAGCAGCTGGCTGGTCACCCCGGCCGAGACGATCACGCCGATCGAGAAGGGCAGGAAGAGCAGCCCGGATTTGACCGCGGAGTAGGAGTGGACGTTCTGGAAGTAGAAGGTCATGAAGAGGAACATTCCGTAGATCGCCAACGGCACGAAGATGTTGGTCAGGAACGACGCGGCGCGCACGCGATCGGTAATCAGGTGCAGCGGCAAGAGCGGCTGCTTGACCCTCGACTCGATGGCGAAGAAGAGCGCGATCAGCACCGCGCCGATCGCCATGAACGGCCAGGCCTTGGTCGACCCCCAGCCGTCGGTCGACGCCTGGGTCACCCCGTAGACAATGCTGATCATCCCCAGCGTCGCGGTGAGCGCGCCGGGCACGTCGTAGTGGGGGTGGCCCTCGACCTTGGATTCGTGAATCTCGGGAATAGCCAGGGTGAACGCCACGATCGCCATGGGCGTGTTCACGAAGAGGCACCACCGCCACGACAGGTATTGGGTCAGCAGTCCGCCGGCGATGAGCCCGATTGCCGCGCCGACCCCACTGAGCGCGCCGTAGACGCCGAACGCGCGGGCCCGCTCCTTGGAGTCGGTGAACGTGACCGAGATCAGGCTCAGCGCCGCGGGCGCGAGCAGCGCGGCGAAGACGCCCTGCAGCGCGCGAGCGCCAAAGAGCATCTGCTGGTTCTGCGAGAAACCCCCGAGCAGTGACGCCCCCGCGAACCCGGCCAGACCGATGAGGAAGACCTTCTTTCGCCCGACGTAGTCGCCGATGCGACCACCGAGCAGCAGCAGGCCCCCGAAGGTGAGCAGGTAGGCGGTGATCGCCCACTGGTAGTTCTGCTTGGAGATGCCGAGACCGCCCAGTGCCTTGGGTAGCGCGGCGTGGGGCAACGCGATGTTGACGATGCTCGCGTCCAGGATCACCATCAGCTGCGCAATCGCGATGACGACGAGGGCGAACCAGCGCCGAGGGTCGGGGACCTCGGCGTGAACCACGTTGTTCACTCCGGCGACGTTGCCCTCACTCATGGCGAATCCCCCGCGCCCCCTCGTCGGTCAAGTCCACGGACGGCGCTCCCGAGAACCCGGCGGTAAAACAATTCTTTCACACCTTAAATGAGCGACCGCAGTGGAACGTGCACCAACCCGTGGGCGTCGGCGACGGGGCCGTAGGTGATCGCGCCCTCGACCACGTTGACCCCCTCGGCCAGCGAGTCGTCGGCCATCACCGCGTCGCGCCAGCCGAGTCGAGCGAGCTCCATCGTGTAGGGCAGCGTCGCGTTGGCCAGCGCCGCGGTCGAGGTGTTGGGCACCGCGCCGGGCATGTTGGCGACGCAGTAGAAGATGGAGCCGTTGACCTCAAAGACGGGGTCCGAGTGGGTCGTCGGACGGGTCGCCTCGAAGCATCCGCCCTGATCCACCGAGATGTCCACCAGCACCGAGCCCGGGCGCATACGCGCCACCAGGTCGTTGGAGACCAGTTTGGGCGCCTTGGCGCCCACCACCAGCACCGCGCCGATGACGATGTCCGCGGCCAGGCAGGCCTCCTCCAGCGCGTGCTGCGACGACGCCATTGT
This sequence comes from Acidimicrobiales bacterium, assembly GCA_050743545.1. GTDB lineage: Bacteria > Actinomycetota > Acidimicrobiia > Acidimicrobiales > RAAP-2 > RAAP-2. The sequence goes on from JBOGFU010000267.1 coordinate 7,746, forward strand.
CTGGACCCGCCCGTCAAAGTGGTGGTCGACCTGGCGAAGCCGGTCCAGGTTGCGGTCGAGGACCGTGACGTTGGCGTGGAGACCCGCGGCCAGGGTCGCCGCGGCGAGACCCGCGACCCCCGCACCGATGACGACGACGTTCGCCGTGGTCACCCCCGGGACCCCGCTGATCAAGGTGCCGCGGCCACCGCCCGGGCGCATCAGGTGGTGCGCGCCCATCAGCGGCGCCATTCGCCCCGCCACCTCGCTCATGGGCGTGAGCAGGGGAAGGCTGTTGTCGCGCAGGCGAACCGTCTCGTAGGCAATCGCGACGTTGCGGGCGGCGACGAGCGCGTCGGTGCACTCGCGCGACGCCGCGAGATGGAGATAGGTGAAGAGCACCTGGCCCGGGTGCGCGCCCAGGCGCGGGTACTCGGGCGCCACCGGCTCTTTGACCTTGAGGACGAGCTCGCTCTCGGCCCACACGTCGTCGGCCGAGTCGACAATCGTCGCCCCGGTCGCGACGTAGTCGTCGTCGGGGATGGACGACCCGACCCCGGCGCCGCGTTGGAGGAGGACGCGGTGGCCGTGGCTCGTGAGCTCGCGCGCGCCCGCCGGGGTGAGCGCGACCCGGTACTCGTCGGTCTTGATTTCGGTGGGGACCCCGATGATCACCGTTGACCATCCTTTCAGTCGACCGCGGCGCTCGCCGGTCAGTCCATGGCCGGATGACCCGACCCGTAATGTCGTGAGGCTAGGCCTCGATGTTGTGCATCACGTGCTTGATGCGCGTGTAGTCCTCGAAGCCGTACATCGACAGGTCCTTGCCGTAGCCCGAGCGCTTGAAGCCCCCGTGGGGCATCTCCGCGACCATCGGGATGTGGGTGTTGACCCACACGCAGCCGAAGTCGAGGTCCCGCGTCATGCGCATCGCGCGCCCGTGGTCGCTCGTCCACACCGACGACGCGAGGCCGTAGTCGACGCCGTTGGCCCAGGCGAGGGCTTCGGCCTCATCGCTGAAGCGCTGGACCGTGATCACCGGACCGAACACCTCGTTTTGGATCATCTCGTCGTCCTGACGCATGTCGGCGACGACCGTCGGCTCGATGAAGTAGCCGCGGTCGCCCACCCGGGCCCCACCCGCGGCCACCGACGCGTGCTGGGGGGCGCGGCTCAGGAACCCCGTGACGCGCTCGAACTGGTTGACGTTGTTGACCGGGCCGAAGAGCGCGTCGTCGTTGTCGGGTTGGCCCACGACGATGTTGCGAGCCTGGTCGGCGACCGCGTCCACGAAGTCCCCGTAGGCGTGGTCGGCGACCAGTACCCTCGTCGCCGCGGTGCAGTCCTGGCCCGCGTTGAAGAAGCCGGCGATGGCGATTCCCTCCGCCGCGGCGGCGATGTCGAAGTCGTCAAAGACGATGACCGGCGCCTTGCCGCCGAGCTCAAGGTGGACGCGCTTGAGGCTCTGGGACGCGCTCGCCGCGACCTCCATCCCCGCGCGCACCGAGCCCGTGACCGAGACCATCGCGGGCACGGGGTGCTCGACCAGCGCGCGCCCGGTGTCGCGGTCCCCGCAGACAACGTTGAAGACCCCCGCGGGCAGAACCTCGGCCATCAGCTCGGCGAGGCGAACGGTTGACGCCGGGGTGGAGTCCCCGGGCTTGAGGACCATCGTGTTGCCCGCGGCGAGCGCGGGGGCCCACTTCCACACCGCCATCATCAACGGGTAGTTCCACGGCGTCACCGCGCCGCAGACGCCAATGGGCTCGCGGCGCACGTAGCTGGTCATCCCCGCCATGTACTCGCTCGCGCCGCGGCCCTCCAGCAGGCGCGCGGCGCCGGCGAAGAAGCGAACCTGGTCGAGCATCGGGGGGACCTCTTCGGCCATGGTGACCGCGAGGATCTTGCCCGTGTTCTCCGACTCGATCGCGACGAGCTCCTCGGCGTGCGACTCCATCACGTCGGCGATGCGCAGGAGCATGCGACTGCGCTCTGAGGGCGTCGTCCGGCGCCAGGAGGTGAAGGCCGCGGCCGCGACCGTGACCGCGGCGTCGACGTCCGCGGCGTCCGACAAGGGCATCTCGGCGAACGGGTCGCCGGACGCCGGGTTGATGAGCTCGACGTAGCGACCCGACTTCGGCGCGACGCTCTCACCGCCAATGAAGTTGGTTAAGCGACGCATGTGTCCTCCCCGGGGCGACCCGCCCGGGCCACACCCCTGCCACTCTGCCAGACCGCCCGAGCCCTTGCAACTAAAGGGAAAGCGAATACGGACCCAAAACCCTGAATTACGACGTAATTCGTCGCAAACTGCCCCTATACTGTCTCTATCCGCAGCCAGAGGCGCCTTGCACCACTGGTCGGGAGAGAGCGATGCCAGCAGCGAAGCCGAGTCGACAGGGGGGGCGCAGCGCCGAGCGCGCGAGCCTCGAGGTCATCTCGACGCCCAACGCGCTCGACCGGGTCGACCGCGAAATCATCTCGCTCCTCCAGGTCGACGGTCGTCGTGCCTACGGCGCGATTGCCGAGGAGGTCGGACTGAGCGAGGCCGCGGTGCGCCGACGCGTCCAACGCTTGCGCGACGGAGGGGTCATGCAGATCGTCGCGATCACCGACCCGCTGCAGCTGGGCTTCGGGCGCGAGGCCCTGGTGGGCATTCGCGTCCACGGCGACGTACGCCTCGTCGCCGACAAGGTCGCCGCGATCGACGAGGCCAACTACGTCGTCATGACCGCCGGGAGCTTCGACATCATCGCCGAGCTCATCGCCGTCGACGACGACGCGCTCGTGCACCTGCTCAACGACTCGATTCGCTCGATCCCCGGGGTCACCGAGGTCGAGACATTTTTGTACCTGAAGCTGTCCAAGCAGACCTACACATGGGGGACGAAGTGACGCTCAACGAAATCATCAGTGACGGGATCACCGTCGCGGACATCGACCACGAGAGCCATACCTACTCGGACCGGGCCCGACGCAACCTGTGGCTCCACATGTCGCGGATGGGCGCGTACTCCGACGCCAACGAGGTTCCCATCATGGTTCGCGGCAACGGCACGCGGGTCTACGACGCCAACGGCACCGAGTACTTCGACGGGCTCTCGGGGCTCTTTACCAACATGCTGGGCCACGGACGCACCGACATCGCCGAGGCCGCGGCCAAGCAGATGAGCGAGCTCGCGTTCTTCCCGCTGTGGACGTACGCGCACCCGACCGCGATCGACCTCGCCGAGCGCCTCGCCGCCCTCGCCCCGGGAGACCTCAACCGCGTCTTCTTCACGACCGGAGGCTCCGAGGCCGTCGAGAGCGCGTGGAAGCTGGCCCGCCAGTACCACAAGATTCGCGGGGACCTCGACCGCTACAAGGTGATCAGCCGCGACATTGCCTATCACGGCACCACGATGGGCGCGCTGACGATCACGTCGCTGGAGGCCTATCGCAAGCCCTTCGAGCCGCTGGTTCCCGGCGCCATCAAAGTCCCGACGACCAACTTCTATCGCGCCACCGAGCACGCGGACGACGTCGAGGCGTTCGGCCTGTGGTCGGCCAATCAGATTGAAGAGGCGATCCTTCGTGAGGGTCCCGACACCGTCGCCGCGGTCTTCTTAGAGCCGGTCCAGAACGCCGGTGGCTGCTTCACCCCCCCACCCGGCTACTGGCAGCGGGTGCGTGAGATCTGCGATCGCTACGGCGTGATCCTCGTGTCCGACGAGGTCATCTGCGCGTTCGGGCGACTCGGCTACTGGTTCGGCAGCGAGCGCTTCGACTACGTGCCCGACATCATCACGTGCGCCAAGGGCATCACCGCGGGCTACGCGCCGCTGGGGGCGATGATCGTCTCGGACCGCCTCGCCGAGCCCTTCCAGCACGACGACCGGTCATTCCCTCACGGCTACACCTGGGCCGGGCACCCCGTGTCGTGTGCGGTCGCGCTCAAGACGCTCGACATCATGCGCGACGAGCGGGTCCTCGAGAACGTGCGGGCCAACGAGGCCTACTTCCGCGACAGCCTGCTCGCACTGCGCGACATCGCGATCGTCGGGGACGTGCGCGGGGCCGGCTACTTCTGGGGTGTCGAGCTGGTCAAGGACCAGGCGACGCGCGAAACGTGGTCGGGCGAGTCGGCCGAGCGGCTACTGCGCGGCTACGTCTCGCCCGAGATGTTCCGACGCGGACTGATCTGCCGCTCCGACGACCGGGGCGACCCGGTCGTCCAGCTCGCCCCGCCGCTCGTCTCGACGCGCCAGGACATCGACTTCATGGTCGGGGTCTTGCGCGAGGTCTTCACCGGAGCGGCTCGGCTCCACGCCTAGTGCTCCCGCCACGCTCTTTGTGGTGGGACACGCTCGACGGGCCCGTCGCGCCGCGCGCGGGCCTCGCGGGCGACCTCGACGTCGACGTCGCGATCATCGGCGGCGGCTACACCGGCCTATGGACCGCGAGGGAGCTGCTGGCGCGCGACCCGCGGCTTCGCGTGTGCGTGCTGGAGCGGTCGGTGTGCGGGTTCGGCGCCTCGGGACGCAACGGCGGGTGGGCGTCCGCGCTGTTCCCCATCTCCGACGAGGGGGTCGTCGCGCGATGGGGGCTCGACACGTTTACCCACCTGCGCCACGTCCTCTACGACGCGGTCACGGGGCTCGGCGCGGCGGCCGCGGCCGACGGCGTCGACGCTCACTTCACCCAGGGCGGGTCACTCTCCTTCGCCCGCTCGCCCGCCCAGGCCGCGCGTCTGCGCGAGGGCGTCGACTCGTCGCGACGCCTCGGCGTCGCCCCCGACGACCTCGCGTGGCTCGACCCCGACGCGGCGCGCGAGCGCGGGCGTCCCGACGGCGTCCTCGGCGCCGCCTACACGCCGCACTGCGCGCGAGTTCACCCCGCGCGACTCGTCCGGGGTCTCGCCGACGCGGTTGAGCGCGCGGGCGCGCGCGTCTTCGAAGCGACGCCGGTGACCCGGGTGGTCGCGCGAGGGGGCCGGCGCCCCGTCGCGCTCACCGCCGCGGGCGCGGTCCGCGCCGACTACGTCGTGCGAGCGACGGAGGGCTTCACCCCGACCCTGCCCGGATCGCGCCGTGACGTCGCCCCCCTCTACTCCCTCATGGTCGCGACCGCCCCCCTGGGCGACGACTTCTGGTCGGGGGTCGGTTTCGATCGCGCCGAGACCTTCAACGACGACCGGCACCTCGTCATCTACGGGCAGCGAACCGCCGACGGGCGCGTGGCGTTCGGTGGGCGCGGCTCGCCCTATCACTTCGGCTCGACCGTCGAGCCGCGCTTTGACGAGGACCAGCGGGTCTTCACGCTGCTCGAGGCCACGTTGCGAGACCTCTTCCCGGGGCTCGACGCCGAGGTCACCCACCGCTGGGGCGGTCCGCTCGCCATGCCGCGCGACCGCGTGCCCTCGGTCGAGGTCGATCGCGACTCCGGCCTCGCGAGCGCGGGCGGCTACACGGGCGACGGCGTGGTGCTGAGTCGGGTGAGCGCGCTCGCCCTGGCCGACCTGATCGTCGACCCCGACGCGGACACCGGCTATACCCGACTGCCCTTCGTGGGGCGACGCTCCCGACCCTGGCCCGTGGAGCCGTGGCGTTGGCTGGGAATCAACGCGGGGCTCCACCTCGCCGCGCGCGCCGACCGCGACGAGGAGCACCGGGGTGCGGAGGGGCGCTGGTCGGCGCTGCTCGGGCG
>JBOGFU010000268.1:0-4662 GCA_050743545.1 Acidimicrobiales bacterium
GTGCGTTCGGCGCTCGACATCATCGCCACCCGCGAAGTCCTCGGCCGGTCCGACGTGATGGTGATGGCCAAGATCGAGACCGGTGAGGGCGTGGAGAACCTCGACGAGATCATCGCGGTCTCCGACGCGATCATGGTGGCGCGAGGCGACCTCGGGGTGCGACTGCCCATCGAAGAGGTGCCGCACCTGCAAAAGGTCATCACACGACACGGGGTTCGCTACGCGCGCCCGGTCGTCGTCGCGACCCAGATGCTCGAGTCGATGACCCACGCCCAGGTGCCGACGCGCGCCGAGGTCACCGACGTCGCCAACGCCGTGCTCGACGGGGCGAGCGCGGTCATGCTGAGCGGCGAGACCGCGATCGGTGACGACCCCGTGGCCACGGTCGTCACCATGGACCGCATCGTGCGCCGCGCCGAGGCGTCCTTCGACTACGAGAAGTGGGGCTCGTCGCTGGGGGTCCAGCACGTCTCGACCGGCGCCAACCGCGCCCAGCGGGTGACCGGCGCGATCACCGGCGCGGCGTGGCGCGCGGCCATGGAAGAGCACGCCGTCGCGATTGTCGCGTGCACCCGCTCGGGGATGACCGCGCGCGCGATCTCACGCTTTCGACCCCCGATGCCCATCGTCGCGATCACGCCGAGCGAAGCCACCGCGCGACAGCTACGCAGCTCGTGGGGAGTCCAGGAGATCTACCTGTCGCCCGCGACCGACATCGACGACCTCTGCGACTTTGCGGTGGCCCAGCTCAAGCTCTCGGGCTTGGCGCGCCCCGGCGATCCGGTCGTCGTCATGGCGGGCTCGGCGTCGGGCGGTGCGGCCATCACCGACACGGTGCGCATGATCATCGTGGAGTGACGCAGTCAGTGGTACGTCCGAGCTCAACGGCCAAAACTCAGTGACAATCTGGTTACAGTTGCGACGCCATTTCTGAGAGGTCGCATTAGACACATTGTGTCCTGACGCCCGGGATTCTTACTGCCATTAAGGAAGTTGACTCGCCCCTCACCGTGGCCCTCGAACGTGCGCCACGAGAGTCCTGCTATTCGAGGCTTTTCTCCGCCGGCGCCGCGCGCGACGGAGCAAAAGGTTGGCACAACCCCCACTGTGAATCGTCGGAGAATTTCGGATTGGGCCTATTTGACGTCGCATCGGCAACGTCGTTGAGTCGCATTGATTCACTTGGTGCGTTACCGTCGAAGTGAGAACTGTCAATCGGAATCTGGGAGTGAACAATGAGGCTCAGCGCGTTCGTCAAGTCAAGTCGAGAAGTCGTGGGGCGGGTGATTATCGCCGGAGCCCTCGTCGGTGCTGTGGCCATCGTCGGCGTCGAGGGCACCGCGCAGGCAGTCATTCCTAACCACCTTGCCATCACCGTCGCGCCCTCTAGTACGGACGCGAGCGGCGCTGCCCTTGCGACCCAGCCTCAAATCACTCTGGAGGACAACACGAACGCCACCGTGACCGGGATGGCTGATCTTATTACTGCGACAATCACGGCCGGGGGAGTGTCGGTGTCGAACGCGACCGCGACCATTGTCTCGGGTACGGGCATCGCCACGTTCTCCGGACTCGCGCTCAATGCGCTGGCCGGTGGCTATACCTTGACGTTCACCGACACAACTAACGGTGGAGTGACGTCGGCGCAGTCGACCACAATCACGGTATCGGTAGGAGTCGCGAGTCAGCTCGTCATCACGACCCAGCCCTCGGCCAACGCGATCTCCGGGGTCGCCCTCGTCACGCAGCCCGTCGTGAAGGCGGAGGACTCTGGCGGCAACGTCGATGCCACCGTGTCGGGAACGGCTACCGCGTCGTCGACTGGCATACCAACCATCTCGTCGGGGTCGACTTCGTTCTCCAGCGGTGTCGCCACGTTCGTTGGCCTCAACCTGACGGGTCTCTCTGGAGCCACCACAACGCTCTTGTTTACCGGTGACACTCTGCCGGCGGTGGTGTCAAACACGATCACCCTGTCGACCGCCGCGACCAAGCTCGTCATCACGACGCCGTCGTCAACCACGGCGCTGAGCGGAGCGGCACTCACCGTGCAGCCGGTCGTCACCGTGGAGGACGCGTCGAACCACACCGTGGTGGCCAACGACGGCACCGTGACCGCGACGATTACCGTCGGAGGCGTCTCGGTCACGAACCCGACCGCGACCTCGCCCAACGGCGTCGCCACCTTCGCCGGCTTGGCCCTCAACGCCTCGGCCGGCACCTACACATTGACCTTCTCCGACGGAGCCCTGACGACCGCGGTGTCCGCGACGATCACCGTGTCCGTCGGAGCGGCGGCGAAGTTGAAGATTCTCACGGAGCCGTCCACGGCGGTCCAGTCGGGGGCCGCGCTCTCCCAGCAGCCGGTCGTCCAGGTCCAGGACAGCGGCGGCAATCCGATCACCACGACTACCTCCACGATTACCGCGACGCTCACCGCGGGGAGCGGGACCATCACGAACCCGACCGCGACCTCGCTGCTGGGTAGTGGTGTCGCGACGTTCTCCGGTCTCGCGATCAGCGCGACGGCGGGCCTCTACACCTTGACCTTCTCCGACGGGGCGCTCACGACGACGGTCTCCACGGGGATCACCGTGTCCACCGGCGCCGCGGCGAAGCTAGTGATCATCACCCAGCCGTCGATCACCGTGGCCAGTGGCGTCGCGCTGGCGGTCCAGCCGGTCATCAAGGTTGAAGACAGCGGCGGCAACGTCGTGTCGGGCAACACCTCCACGGTGACCGCGACCGTCACCGTGGGCACGAATACCGCGGTCAACAACACCGCGGTCGTCTCGTCGTCGACGGGCTTGGCCACCTTCAGCGGCCTCGCGCTCAACGCCCTGGTGGGGAACTACACCTTGACCTTCAGCGACGGTGGGCTGACCACGGCGGTCTCCAGTTCGATCTCGGTCACCCCCGGGGTGGCGTCCAAGCTGGTCGTCACCACGCAGCCGTCGACCACCGACGCGAGTGGCGCGGCCCTCGTGGTCCAGCCCGTCGTCAAGGTGGAGGACGCCGCGGGCAACACCGTTGTCACCGACACCACAACGGTGACGGCCAAGATCACGACCGGTGGCGTCTCGGTGACGTCACCCACGGCGGTGGCGGTGGCGGGCGTGGCCTCCTTTGGCGGCGTCGCGCTCAACGCGCTGGCCGGCCCCTACACCCTGACCTTCACCGACGGCACGCTGACCGCGGCGGTCTCGACGACGATCACCGTGTCGACTGGTGTGGCGACCCACATCGTCGTGGCGACCGAGCCGAGCGTGCGCCCGGCGAGCGGCGTGGCCCTGGCGGCCCAGCCGGTGGTCAAGGTCGAAGACAGCGGCGGCAACGTGGTCACGACCCTGTCGTCGGGCAGCGTCACCGCGGCCGTCTTCACCGGAGCGGGCGGCGCGGTGAGCGCGGGCGCGTCGGCGCCGATCAGCTCGGGTGTCGCCAACTTCTCCGGCTTGGCGATTACCGGCGTGGCGGGGAACACCTACACCCTGGTCTTCACCGGTGACTCCTTCAGCGTCAACGACGCCACGCCGATCGTCCTCGCCTCGCTTCAGGCGACCCTCGCGGTGACGTCGCTCAACGGCGTTTTGGGGCGCACCCTCACGCTGACCGCGACGGGCGGGTCGGGGAGCGGAACCGTGACCTTCACGGTCGCCGCGGGCACGGCGTCGGGCTGTGCGGTGTCGGGCACGACCCTGCGCTACACCAGCACCGGGACCTGCCTCGTGACCGCGACCAAGGCGGGCGACACCACCTACCTGAGCATCTCGTCGGCGGCAACCCCGGTGACGGTCGCCAAGCTGCCGAAGCCCGGCGCGGTGCGCGTCAACTTCGCCCACAACTCATCGACCCTGAGCGGCGCGGCCAAGACCGCCCTCACGTCGCTGTCGAAGAAGCTGACGACGCGCTCGTCGGTCACCATCGTCGGCTACGCCAAGGGCAACCCGGCCCTGGCCAAGCGCCGCGCGAGCGCGGCGTCGCAGTTCCTCCGGGGCAAGGTCAAGGTGAAGGTCCACCTCCAGTGGAACGTGACCTCGTCGCTGCAGGCCTCGCGCTTGATCACGACGGGCCAGTAGCAGACGCGCCAGGACCGGGGCCGGAACGCCAGGCGGCGTCCCGGCCCGGTCGTGGCGTCGTGACCTAGGTCCCTAGGGCGTCAGCGCCCTAGGGACCGATTCTCGACTCGTGAGCGTCATGCGTGCGTCGGGGTCACGACTCGTCAGGCACGTGGGGCTCGGGATGTGCCTCGCGCTCGTGATGCTGACACCCGCCCACGAGGGTTCCGCCGCGGCCAAGACCTTCGTGGCCCGCGGGGGGGTGTCGTGCTCGCGCGCGACGGGAACGGTCAGGTTCTCGCCGGCGTTGCGCAGCGCGGGCACGGTTCCGGAGACGACGGTCTTTCACGTTCGCTTCAGTCACTGCACGACGACGGCCTCCAGCATTCACTCGGTCGCCGCCGCGACGGTGTCGGCGAAGGTCCACCGCTCCAACAACAGCTGTGCCGAGGCCTTCATGTCCCAGCCCTCGAGCGGCACCGTCAGCTGGTCGCCATCTCGCATTCGCCCGAGTCGCTTCACGTTCTCGGGCTACTCGATCGCTCGCGACGCGGCGGGCCACGACGGGTTGGGCCTACCCGGCGCGGGCGGGCGCGCAGTGGTGAGC
>JBOGFU010000269.1:0-1604 GCA_050743545.1 Acidimicrobiales bacterium
GACAAGCACATCGAGCTGATCGTGCGTCAGATGACCCGGCGCGTCCAGATCGTCGACGCGGGCGAGTCCCCGTGGCTGCCCGGCGCGATGATCGACGTCAAGCTCTTCAACGACACCAACGACGCGCTCGAGGCCGAGGCCAAGGTCGCCGCCGACGGTCGCGCCCAGCTGATGGGGATCACCAAGGCGTCGCTCGCCACCGACTCGTGGCTCTCGGCGGCCTCCTTCCAGGAGACCACCCGCGTGCTCACCGAGGCGGCGATCGAGGGCAAGCGCGACCACCTGGTCGGCTTGAAGGAGAACATCATCATCGGCAAGCTGATCCCGGCGGGGTCGGGGCTCGAGTACTACAACCAGCGCGAGCTGCGCCTGGACATGCCCGACGCCGAACTCCTGCCCGCGTGGGCCCAGGTCAGCGACGACGACCTCGACCTGGCGAGCCTGCTGGGCGAGCTCACGTCCGACGACACCTTCTCCGCGGACATGGCGGCCTTCCAGAACATCGGGGCCAGCTACGACGAGTCGGCGCTGCCCGAGAGCGACGCCGTGCGCCCGGAGGACGAGCTCGGCGGGCGGGCCATTTAGCGCCGTGGCGCCTGGGTCGGATTTGCCGTAAGATAGATAGTCCGCGTGCGGGGGCCTCCCCGCGTGCCCCCGCAGCAACAGAGAAAACGAAGAGGTTCCGCGTGCCCACCATCGCGCAACTGGTCCGCAAGGGCCGCCAGGACAAGGTCTCCAAGACCAAGACGCCCGCCTTGAAGGGCGCCCCCCAGCGCCGGGGCGTCTGCACGCGCGTTCACACGGTCACACCCAAGAAGCCCAACTCCGCGCTGCGCAAGGTCGCGCGCGTGCGCCTCACCTCCGGGGTCGAGATCACGGCCTACATCCCCGGGGTCGGCCACAACCTCCAGGAGCACTCGATCGTCCTCGTGCGCGGCGGGCGCGTGAAGGACCTGCCGGGCGTGCGCTACAAGATCATCCGCGGCGCGCTCGACACCTCGGGGGTACGCGACCGCAAGCAGGCCCGCAGCCGCTACGGCGCGAAGAGGGAGGCGTAATGCCCCGCAAAGGCCCCGCCGAGCGCCGTGAGCTGGTCCCGGACCCGATCTACAAGTCGGTGCTGGTGACCCAGGTCACCAACAAGATCCTGGAGCGCGGCAAGCGCACCATCGCCGAGCGCATCGTCTACACCGCCCTCGAGCAGGTCGAGAAGAAGACGGGCAGCGACCCGGTGGCCACGCTCAAGCGCGCGCTGGAGAACGTCCGGCCCGAGTTGGAGGTCCGCCCGCGGCGCGTGGGCGGCACGACCTACCAGGTCCCCGTCGAGGTGCGCCCACGGCGCGCGACGACCCTCGCGATCCGCTGGCTCACCGACTTCGCCAAGAAGCGACGCGAGAAGACGATGAGCGAGCGCCTGGCCAACGAGATCGTCGACGCGTCCAACGGCGTCGGCGCCGCGGTGAAGCGCCGCGAGGACATGGCCAAAATGGCCGAGTCCAACCAGGCCTTCGCGCACTACCGCTGGTAGAAGAGAGCCCCCCCGTATGACCCCCCGTGAGATCGCCCTGGCCAAGGTGCGCAACATCGGCATCATGGCGCACATC
>JBOGFU010000270.1:0-2125 GCA_050743545.1 Acidimicrobiales bacterium
GGCGCTGAAGATCGTGCCGACGACCTGGATCTCGTTGCGGAAGCCCTTGGGGAACGACGGGCGCAGCGGCCGGTCGATCAGGCGACAGATGAGGATCGCCTGGTCCGAGAGCTTGCCCTCGCGCCGGAAGAACGCCCCGGGGATCTTGCCCGCGGCGTAGGCGCGCTCCTCGATGTCGACGGTCAGGGGGAAGAAGTCGACGCCCTCGCGCACGGAGCGCGACGCGGCGACGGTGGCCAGCAGGATGGTGTCGCCGATGCGCGCCACCACGGCGCCGTCGGCGAGTTGGGCGAGTCGCCCGGCCTCAAAGCTGAGGGTCTTTTCGGTGCCCGTAATCGGGCTCGACACGTTGATCGCGTCGGTCATGGGTTCTCCTTGGATTGTCGGAGCCCCGACCGGATCCCAGTGGGCGACCTTCGCGGGTGCGACGATCCTCCACTGGCCTCCGATGGCGAGGCCCCGTCCGCCTACCGGCGGATTCGGCTAGCGACGGATGCCGAGACGACCGATCAACCCTCGGTAACGCTCCACGTCGTCGCGCTGCACGTAATTGAGCAGGCGGCGGCGCTGGCCAATGAGCACCATGAGCCCTCGCCGGGTGTGGTGATCTCCCGGGTGGGTCTGTAGGTGCTCGGTGAGGTGGGCGATCCGGTCCGTCAGGAGCGCGACCTGGACCTCGGGCGAACCCGTGTCCGTGGCGTGCGCCTGGTAGTCCTGAATGATCTGCTGCTTCTCAGCCATGGGGTGTGTGCCTTGGTGGGTCGGTGGTCCCGACGGAGCCGCCCACTTGACGGCCCACGCAGTCAGCGTCGCTGACCGAGTGTCCATCCTAGCAGCGCGGCCGGGTCGCCCGACAACACCGCGACCCGCTCGGTCGCCTCGACGTCGACCGCCATCTGGGCGGCCAGGGCGTTGACGCTGGAGAACGTCGACTCCCCGCGCAGGCGCTCTAGGAACGCGAGGTCGATGCTCGAGCCGTAGAGGTCGGCGCCGTAGCCCACCAGGTGCGCCTCGACCAACGTCGCCGCGGCGTCGTAGAACTGCGGGCGCGTGCCGACCGACGTCGCCGCGGCGAAGACCTCGCCGTCGCCGGTCCGACAGAGCGCGGCGTAGATCGCGTGGCCGGGCAGCGCCTGTCGGTGCGCGAGGGCGAGGTTGGCCGTGGGAAAGCCGAGCTCACGACCACGCGCGTCGCCGCGCACGACCACCCCGCGCAAGGTGAAGGGCCGACCGAGAACGCGCCGCGCCTCGGTGACGTCGCCGCGCGCGAGCGCCGCGCGCACGCCGGTCGACGAGAAGCGCTCGCCGTCGCCAACCGGCGCGAGGGCGTGGACGCGAAAGTCGTGGCGCTCGCCGAGGCGCTCGAGCAGGCGAACGTCGCCTGCGCGGTCGTGGCCGAAGCGAAAGTCCTCGCCCACCACGACGTCGATCGCGCGCAGCTCGGCGACGAGCTCGCGGCCCACGAAGTCCTCGGCGCCCTGGGCGGCGCGCGCGGCGTCGAAGGTGAGCACGCGCGCGACGTCGACCCCCAGCGCGTCGAGCCCCTCGAGGCGCTGGGCGAGGGTGGCGAGAAGCATCGGCGCGCCCGCGGGGTCGAGGAGCTCAGCGGGGTGAGGGTCGAAGGTCGCGACGACGCAGCTGGCGTCGTGGTCGCGCGCGAGGGAGAGGGCCTCGCCGATCACCGCCTGGTGCCCGCGGTGCAGGCCGTCGAAGACCCCGATCGCGACGACCGAGCGCTTCGACGAGGTCACGGCGTCGCCGTCGCGCACCACGATCATGAACTCAACCTACCCGCGCGCGTCGCCGACGCCCGAGAGCACGAGCGTGGGCTGGTAGTCACCACCGTGACGCGTGAGCACCGCGACGAGGTCACCGCCCGCGTCAAAACCCGCGACCTCGTCGTCGGTCGCGTCGAGCGTGACGCGCTGGCCGTGGCGCACGCTCGCAACGCCGTCGGCGTCGAGCGCGGCGCCGACCGCATTCCAGTCGACGGCATCGATGGCTCGGGAGTCGCGCAGCACCGCGTTCACGAGCGCGTGCTCCGCGAACCGCGCTCGCGATCGATCATCGTGCGCTTTCGCGCGAGGCCCCAGCGGTAGCCGCCAAGCTCGCCGTTGCCGCGGAT
>JBOGFU010000271.1:0-3467 GCA_050743545.1 Acidimicrobiales bacterium
GGTCGAGGAGCTCGGCGAGCTCCTCGAGCACCGAGCGCGGGTCCGAGTACTCGAGTCGGACCTGGGCGCGACGGATCGTCCCGCGCGCCTGATTGACCTCCCCGGCGCGCCCATCGGCCAGTGACAGGGCCCCCAGGCAGTGGTCGGCGCGCGCGAGCGCGTGGTACGCCGATCGCGGGAAGGCCCGATCGAGGAGCAGGAACGCCGCGACCGCGGCGGGCTCGGTGCCCGCGGTCGTCGCGCGCAGGAACGACTCCATCGCGCCCGCCGCGCGCAGCAGGGTCAGCCAGTCGGGCGCGTGGCGCGCCGAGCGCAGTCGGCTCTCGAGCAGGCGCGCGGTCATGTCGATGCGTTCGACGCTTTGGCCGAGAACGAGGAACCACCACGTCTCGTCGCGGCTGATCGTCGCGTCGGTGAGCCCGGAAAATAGTGCCGCGCGCTCGCGCACGAACTGCAGGTAGCTCGAGACGCCGACGCGGCGCGCACGCGCGCGCTGGGGCGCGAGTTGGGTGTGGGTCGTGTTGAGGCAGACCCACATCTCTGAGGAGATCACCTCGCGCACACGTCGGGCGTTGTCGACCGCGGCGAGGAGCGCACCGGTGATCGCGCTGGGGTCGTCGCGGTCGTACACCAGGCGATCGAGCACCAGCCCCTGGTCGACGGGTGCGTCCCCCGGCGCGAGGCCCATGATCGTGAAGAGCGCGCGGCGCGACTCGGTCGCGTCGCCACTGGGGTCCTCGGCCAAGCGGTGCATGTAGGCGTCGACGATGCGCGACGTGTCGTCGGCGCGCTCGACGTATCGCCCCGTCCAGAAGAGCAGTTCGGCGAGTCGCGAGAGCATCGCTACTGCTCGTATCCGTCGTCGGGTAGGTCGATCTGACGCTCGGGCGGCGGCCCGCCCCGGCGCGCGCTCTGGCGCGAGTCGCCGGCGGCGCGCTCGGGTTGGTCGTCGTCGACGAGTATCCACGTGTCCTTGGAACCCCCGCCCTGGCTCGAGTTGACGACCAGGGTCCCCTCGGGCAGCGCGACCCGCGTGAGACCCCCGGGCATGACCCACACGTCGCTACCGTCGTTGACCGCGAAGGGGCGCAGGTCGACGTGGCGGGGCGCGAGCTCGCCACCGACGTAGGTGGGAACCGTCGACAGCGCGACCGTGCGTTGGGCGATAAAGGCGCGCGGGTCGCGCTCGACGTCGGCGCGCACGCGCGCGAGGGTCTCATCGTCGGCCTGGGGCCCGATGACGATGCCCTTGCCCCCCGAGCCCTCGACCGGCTTGACCACGAAGCGCTCGAGGTGGGCCAGCACCTCGGCGCGCGCGTCGGGGTCGACCAGGCGGTAGGTCTCGACGTTGTCGAGCAGCGGGGGCTCACCCAGGTAGTAACGCACGAGGTCGGGCACGTAGCTGTAGACGAGCTTGTCGTCGGCGACGCCGTTGCCCACCGCGTTGGCGATCGTGACGGTGCCGGCGCGCGCGGCGTTGACGATCCCCGCGACGCCCAGCATCGACTCCGGTCGGAACTGCAAGGGGTCGAGCCAGTCGTCGTCGACGCGCCGGTAGACCACGTGGACCGGACGCTCGCCCTGGGTGGTCTTCATGAACAGCGACGTGCCCAGCACGACGAGGTCCCCGCCCTCGACGAGCTCGACACCCATCATGCGCGCGAGGAGCACGTGCTCGAAGTAGGCGGCGTTGTGGACCCCCGGGGTGAGCACGACCACGCAGGGGTCACGCACGCCATCGGGCGCCGACCGGCGCAGCGCGGCGAGCAGGCGCGTCGGATAGTCATCGACGGGGCGCACCCGGTACTGGGCGAAGAGCCGACCGAAGACCTGGGTCATCACGCGGCGGTTCTCGATCACGTACGAGACCCCTGAGGGAATGCGCACGTTGTCCTCGAGCACGCGAAAGCGCCCCGCTTCGTCGCGCACGATGTCAATGCCCGAGACCACGACGCGCGCGGCGCGCTCGGGGCTGATCCCGTGGGCCTCGCGATGAAAGTGCGCGCTCGAGGTCACCAACGCGCGCGGGATGACGCCGTCGTCAAAGCAGCGCCCCGGGCCGTAGACGTCGTCGAGGAACGCCTCGTGGGCCCGCACGCGCTGGCGAATCCCTGCGGCGAGCCCCTCCCACTCCACCGCGGTCACTATCCGCGGGATCATGTCGAGGGGAAAGGGCCGCTCCTCGCCGTCGTGGGCGAAGGTGACACCGCGCTCGGTGAAGGTCCGCGCGAGCTGGTCCACGCGTGACGTGAGGTCGTTCGCGTCAAAGCTCACCAGCGCGTCGACGACCTCGCGGTACGCGGGTCGCGGAACGCCGGGCTGGAGGTAGACCTCGTCCCAAGCGATGAGTGGGTCTAGGTCAGCGAACGCTCTTTCGATGGCTCATTCTTATCCGTCGCCGGCGCGCGGCGACGAACTCCCTCAGGACCACGTGCTCGCGGACGTCGTCGCGACGAGCCGGCCATTCGGCCCGATGAGGCGGACACCGCGCACGTCGTCGAGGGCCACCGGGAGCCTCACCGACCAGCTCGCCCCCGCGGTGTCGAGCGCGAACCTGCCCAGCGCCGCGGTCGCGCCGTCGCGCTCGACCAGCACACAGTTGACGCTCACGCCAGCCGCTCGGGCGTTCGTCGAGACGACCATCCACGCGGGGTGGCCGGCGACCGCGTAGAGCGATCCGACGACAACGCCGTTGCTCGTCAGGCTGCGTTCGATGGCCGACGTCGCGCCCGGGTGACTCGTCGCCGCGTGCACCGCCCAACCCCCCACGAACGCCACGACCGCCGCGGCGGCGGCGAGCAGGACCCCCACGCGGCGCAGTCGCAGGGGGCGCACCCGCTCGGCGTCGATTCGCGCGAGGACCGACGACTCAAAGCCGACGGGTGGCTCGACGTCGGGCGCGGCGAGGCTCACCGCGTCCACGGTCGCGCTCATCTCGGCGAGGTCGTGGCTGCAGCGCTCACAGGTCGCCAGGTGGGCGCGCAACGACGCGCGCTCGCGTCCGTCGAGCGTGCCCAGCGCCTCGGCACAGAGTCGGTCGCGACGCGCGTCGTCGATGTCGTGCAGGTCACTCATCGCGGTTCGTCCTCCATGACGGCCAGGTGATCGCGGAGACGCGAGAGCCCGGTGCGGATGCGGGTCTTGGACGTGCCGAGCGGAATTCCCTCGATCTCGCTTATCTCGAGCGCGGTGCGCCCGTGCAGGGTTGCCAGCACCACCGCGCGTCGCTGCTCCTCGGGCAGGCGCCCCAGGGCGACCACGACCCGCGCGCGCCGGTCGCCGTGCTCGACGCGATCGTCGAGCGACGAGTCCGACGACGCGGCGGCGAGGTCGATGATGGCCAGGGGGTCGAGGGGGACGGCGCGACGGCGTCGCACCGCGTCAATGGAGAGGTTCTTCGCAATGGTGAGGACCCATCGCTCGACGGTGCCGAGGCGAGGGTCGAAGACCGACGCGTGGCGCCAGGC
>JBOGFU010000272.1:0-5026 GCA_050743545.1 Acidimicrobiales bacterium
GCGTTGAGCGACGACGGCGCCCCCGTCTCCAAGCTGAAGATCGCGCCGGGCGAGCAGGTGCTCATTACCGTCCGTGACGCAAGCACGCCGGTGCTGACGACGGCGGGCGTGGCGGCTGACGGCTCCGCCGCTGACTGAGGGCGAACTCGCCATGGCCGGCGCGCTGGCCGCGGGGGAGCGAGTCCTTCTTATCGATCCCAAGGAGCGGCGCTACCTCTTGACCCTGGTGGCCGGGGCGACGTTCCACACGCACGCCGGGATCATCGCCTACGACGACATCATCGGCGGAGACGAAGGCCGGACCATCACCGGCTCGACCGGGCGCCAATTCCTGGTGCTGCGGCCGACCTTGAGCGATGTCGTGCTCAAGATGCCCCGGGGCGCGCAGGTCATCTACCCCAAGGACCTCGGCGCGATCCTCCTCCAGGCCGACATCGCGCCCGGTCAACGGATCTTCGAAGCGGGGGTGGGCTCGGGCGCGCTGTCGATGACCCTGCTGCGCGCGGGCGCCGACGTGACCGCCTACGAGATCCGCGAGGACTTCGCCGAGACCGCGCGACGCAACGTCGCCGAGCTACTCGGGGAGAACGCCCCCTACCACGTGTCGATTCGCGACGTGACCCTGGGCATCGACGAGCGCGGGTTCGACCGCGTGCTGCTCGACATGCCCGAGCCGTGGGCGGTGGTGCCCCACGCCCAGGTCGCGATGCGCCCCGGGGGGATCCTCTTGTCGTACCTGCCGACGATCACCCAGGTCCAGCAGCTGCGCGACGCGCTCGACGCGGGGCTCTTTGGGCTGGCCGAGACGGTGGAGGTCCTGCGCCGGACCTGGCACATCGAGGGCCGATCGGTGCGCCCCGACCACCGCATGGTCGCGCACACCGGGTTCCTCACCTCGGCGAGGCGCCTCGCGGGCTAGTCGCGCTCGATGAAGATGCACTCGCCGGGGCACTCCTCGGAGGCCTCGACGACCGCGTCCTCCATGCCCTCGGGCACGAGCGCGACACCCTCGGCGCCACCGGGGGCGCTCATCACGTCGTCGCCCTGCTTGACGTAGGCGAGGCCGTCGTCGAGGAGCGTGAAGACCGACGGGCAGATCTCCTCGCACAGGCCGTCGCCCGTGCACAGGTCTTGGTCGATCCACACCTTCATCGGGTCCTCCGGCGACGTTATCGGTCCCGTAACTCTAGTCGTCGACCCCTAACTCAGTGACCCACACGGTCGACACGGGCTCCCCTAGGGTGGCCTCGTGGAGCGAAGCGAGCACTCGAACGGCCCGAGCGACGCGCACGACGACGCGCGCGCGGCCGAGGTCGACGTCGCGCGTCGTCGCATCGAGGTCCTCGAAGAGCAGCTGCTCGAGGCGCGCGGTCAGGTGGCCCAGACGCGCTCGAACAACGAAAAGCTGACCATCACAATCCAGCAGACGCGCGACCAGATCGCGGCGCTGCGCGATGAGGTGGAGAAGCTCACTCAGCCACCCGCGGTCTACGGCACCTTCGTCGACTTCAACGACGACGGCACCGTCGACGTCTTCGCCTCGGGGCGAAAGATGCGCGTCGCGCTGCACCCCGGGGTCGACCCCGGCCAGGTCGCTCGTGGCGACGAGGTCGTGCTCAACGAGAGCTTCACGGTGATCTCGGTGCGCGAGCCCGACGGCCAGGGCGAGGTCGTCACGGTCAAGGAGGTCCTCGACGAGCGCCGGGTCCTCATCTACGGGCGCGCCGACGAGGAGCGGGTGGTCGACCTCGCCGACTCGCTCGCCGGGGTCAAGCTGCGCAGCGGCGACGCGCTCGTGCTCGACCTGCGCTCGAACCTCCTGACCGAGAGGCTCGCGCGCCAGGAGGCCGAGGAGCTCGTCTTAGAGGAGGTCCCCGACATCAGCTACGCCGACGTCGGCGGGCTCGACGCCCAGATCGAGTCGATCACCGACGCCGTGGAGCTGCCCTACCTGCACCGCGCGCTCTTCTCCGACTACGAGCTGCCCGCGCCCAAGGGGATCCTGCTCTACGGGCCGCCGGGCTGTGGCAAGACCCTCATCGCCAAGGCCGTCGCCAACTCCCTGTCGGCCAAGGTCGCCGAGTTGAGCGGCAACCGCAACGTGCGCTCCTACTTCCTCAACATCAAGGGCCCCGAGCTGCTCAACAAGTACGTGGGCGAGACCGAGCGCCAGATCCGCCTCGTCTTCCAGCGCGCGCGAGAGAAGGCCGAAGAGGGCGTGCCGGTCATCGTCTTCTTCGACGAGATGGACTCGCTATTTCGAACGCGCGGCACGGGGATTAGCTCGGACATGGAGTCGACCGTGGTGCCCCAGCTCCTCGCCGAGATCGACGGCGTCGAGTCGCTTCGCGACGTCATCGTCATCGGCGCGACCAACCGCGAGGACCTCATCGACCCGGCGATCCTTCGCCCGGGGCGCCTCGACGTCAAGATCAAGATCGAGCGCCCCGACGCCGACGCCGCGGCCCAGATCTTCCAGCGCTACCTGCACGCCGAGCTGCCCATCGACGACGGCGAGGTCGCCGAGCTCGGTGGGGGAGACCGCGCCAAGGCCGTCCAGGCGATGGTCGAGACGACGGTCGCCGACATGTACCGGGTCAACGACGAGAACCGCTTCCTCGAGGTCACCTACCAGGGCGGCGACAATGAGATCCTCTACTTCAAGGACTTCGCGTCGGGGGCCATGATCGAGAACATCGTGCGCCGCGCGAAGAAGTGCGCGGTCAAGCGCGAGATCGCGGGCCAGGGCCGCGGGCTGCGACGCGTCGACCTCGCCGACTCTATTCGCCAGGAGTACCGCGAGAACGAGGACCTGCCCAACACGACCAACCCCGACGACTGGGCACGGATCTCGGGCAAGAAGGGCGAGCGCATCATCTTCATCCGCACGCTGATCAACCGGGAGGAGCCCGAGATCGAGGGCGGGCGGTCCATCGCGCACGTCGGCACCGGCCAGTACCTCTAACCCCATGGCCATCCCCAAGGTCCTGGGCATCGAGACCGAATACGGCATCGCCGGGGGCCCGGACCGCGACCCCATCACCGCGTCGAGCGTCGTCGTCAACGCCTACGCCCAGCAGGGGCGCAGCCGCATCAACTGGGACTTCCAGGGCGAGACCCCCGACCTCGACGCGCGCGGACTGCCCGGGCTCACGAGCTTCGCGCCGATCGTCGAGACCCACCTCGCCAACACCGTGCTCACCAACGGGGCTCGCCTCTACGTCGACCACGCCCACCCCGAGTACTCCGCGCCGGAGTGCCGCACGCCCCTCGAGGCCACGCTCTACGACGCCGCGGGCGAGGAGGTCCTGCGCCGCGCGCTCGGCGTCGCCAACGCGTCGCTCGAGCCCCACGAGGCGATCACCCTCTACAAGAACAACTCCGACGGTAAGGGCAACTCCTACGGCTGCCACGAGAACTACCTCGTCGCGCGCGGCGTCGAGTTCGCCGAGATCGTGCGCGCGATGGTGCCGCACTTCGTCTCGCGCCAGGTCGTCGTCGGCGCGGGCAAGGTGGGCGCCGAGACCGACGACGGGCTCGACGCCGCGCCGGCGTTCCAGGTGAGCCAGCGGGCCGAGTTCTTCGAAGAGGTCGTGGGCCTCGAGACGACGCTCAAGCGTCCGATCATCAACACGCGCGACGAGCCCCACGGTGACCCGGAGCGCTTCCGGCGCCTGCACGTGATCATCGGCGACGCCAACCTGAGCCAGGTGGCGACCTTCGTCAAGCTGGGCGCCACCGCGCTGCTGCTGTGCGTGCTGGAGGACCGCGGCGCCGGCGTGTTCCCGAGTCCGCCGCGCTATCCCGTGGCCGCGGTGCGCGCGTTCTCCCTCGACCCGAGCGTGCGGGCGGTCGTGACCTGTGAGGACGGCTCCCAGCGCAGCGCGTGGGACATCCAGGACCTGCTGTGGAGCCTGTGCGAGCGCTACGTCGCCGAGCGCGGCGCCGACGCGGTCGCCCCCGCCGACGAGGTCGCGCTCGTCCTGCACCACTGGCGCCAAATGCTCGACGGGGTGCGCGACGACCCCGACGCGGTCGCCGACCGCGTCGAGTGGGTCGCCAAGCGCCGCGTCGTCGAGGGCTATCGCGCGCGCTACGACCTGGGGCCGACCGACGCGCGCCTCAAGGCGATCGACCTTCAGTTTCATGACCTTCGCCCCGAGCGCTCGCTGGCCCGGCGGGTGGGCCTCACCCCTATGGTGGGGGATGAGGCAATTCGTGAAGCTGTTCACAACCCGCCACGCTCAACCCGGGCGTACTTTCGCGGCGAGTGCGTCGCGCGCTACCCCGACCAGATCGTGGCGGCGAACTGGGACTCGGTGGTCTTTGACCTCGGTGAGGGACCGCTCCAGCGCGTGCCCATGATGGACCCGTTGCGGGGTACCGCGGAACTCACCGAGGAGTTGCTAGAAACGAGTTCGACGGCTGACCAGTTGCTCAGCGCATTAGACAGGTAGACAAGAGCCATGAGCGAGCAAGAACGGATCCGCAAGCAGCGCGGGGCGCGCACCGCGCCCGCGACGAGCGACGTCACCGTCGACGCCACCAAGGGTGAGCAGTTGAAGGCCGACCTGGACGAACTGTTGGACGAGATCGACGAGGTCCTCGAGGAGAACGCCGAGGAGTTCGTACGCAACTACGTCCAAAAGGGCGGCCAGTAGGGATGGGTCTGCCGCTCTTCGGCCCCTCCGAGGACCCCGGCCCGTCGTTCGTCGCCTTCGCCGAGTCCACCGGGCTCACGTCGCCCCCCGGCGCCGGGGACGCCCGATCGCCCCACGCCACGACCGTGGTCGCGGTGCGCTACGTGAACGGCGTGGTGATGGTGGGGGACCGCCAGGCGACGGGCAGCTACATCGCCAGTCGCGACGTGCGCAAGATCGAGGCCGCCGACTCCTACACCGCGATTGCGATCTCGGGCACCGCGGCGCGCGGGATCGAGTTCATCAAGCTCGCCCAGCTCTCCTTCGAGCACTACGAGAAGATGACCGACGCCACCCTCAGTTTGGAGGGCAAGGCCAACTACTTG
>JBOGFU010000273.1:0-6415 GCA_050743545.1 Acidimicrobiales bacterium
CTGAAGTTGGTCGTGCACGCCCACCTCGGGCGCGCCGCGGCGGTCTACCACCTCGCCGGGCCCGTCCACGGCCACCTCGTGTGTGATCGGTGCGGCGCAACCGTCGAGGTGCCCGCGGCGGAGTTCGACCACCTCGCGCGCGGGCTCGCGCGCACCCACGGGTTCGCCCTCGACCGCCACCACGTCGCGCTGACCGGGCTCTGCCAGTACTGCCGCGCCGGCTAAGAAAAGAGGTCGGTGTCCGCGCCCAAGGGCCGCGGCCCCGAGCGGATCCTGGGGCGCACCCCGTCGACAACCAACGGCGTGGTCATCGCGCGCGTGGTACCGCCGGGCGCGCTCATCTCGCCAACGAAGTCGCCACCAGCGATCTGCGCCTGGGCGAAGGCCGCGGCGACGTCGAGGACCGGCCCGTACGGCACGCCGGACCCGGCGAGGCGTTCGCTCCACTGAGCCGTCGTCGCGCGCGCGAGCACGCGCTCGAGCTCGCCGCGCAACGCGGTGAGGTCGCTCACGCGCTGGGCGTTGGTGGACCACTCCG
This sequence comes from Acidimicrobiales bacterium, assembly GCA_050743545.1. Lineage (GTDB taxonomy): Bacteria > Actinomycetota > Acidimicrobiia > Acidimicrobiales > RAAP-2 > RAAP-2. Next base: position 539 of record JBOGFU010000273.1, read on the forward strand.
GCCGCGCCAGCGCGTCGTCGCCCAGCGCCGTCACGAGGCGTTGGAACTGGCCGTCGGTTCCCACGGCGAGGATGAGGTGGCCGTCGCTCGTCGCGAACGGGCCGTAGGGGGCGATGCTCGGGTGGTCGTTGCCCGCGCGCGTCGGGTTGACCCCGGTCGAAAGAAAGCCCTGGGCTTGATTGACGAGTGCGCTCATGGTCGACTCCAACAGGGGCGCCTCGAATCGCCGGCCGGGACGGCCCGCGGCGCGCGCGTAGAGCCCGGTCACGAGCGCGACCGCGGCGTAGAGCCCGGTGACCACGTCGGCGACCGGCGCGCCGACCTTGGCCGACGACGCGCCGGGATCGCCCGTGAGCGCCATCAAACCCGAGCGCGCCTGGGCCAACAGATCAAACGACGGCTCGTCGGCCAGGGGCCCACCGCTCGTCGCCGAGGTCACGCTCACCCACACCACGTCGCGGTTGGCCTCGCGCAAGCGGTCCACGCCCAGAGCCGATGCCTGGGACGGCAGGAAGTTCTCGACGACCGCGTCGGCCTCGCCGACGAGCTGCTCGACGAGCGCGAACCCCTCGGGGTCGGTGAGGTCGACGACGACATTGCGTCGATGGCGGTTGACCGCCAGGTAGTAGGTGGCGTCGTCACCCCAGCGCGGTGGCGCGAGCGCGCGCACGGGGTCCCCCGCGGGGCCCTCGACCTTGATCACGTCGGCGCCGAGGTCGCCGGCGACCATCGCGCACAGCGGGCCCGCGAGCACGCGCGACAGGTCGAGCACGCGCACCCCCTCGAGCGGAAGCCCGGTGCCCACGTTGGCCGGGTCGAGCGGCCAGTGCGTCACAGCACCTTCGACAGGAAGCCCTGCAGGCGCTCGGACTTGGGCGACGCGAGCACCTCGCGCGGGTTGCCCGACTCCTCGATCACCCCGCCGTCGAGGAAGTAGATGGTGTCGGCGACCTCGCGCGCGAAGCCCATCTCGTGGGTGACCACGATCATCGTCATCCCCGAGGTGGCGAGGTCCCTCATGACGTCGAGGACCTCGCCGACGAGCTCGGGGTCGAGCGCGGACGTGGGCTCGTCAAAGAGCATCAGCTTCGGGTCCATAGCCAGCGCGCGCGCGATGGCCACGCGCTGCTGCTGGCCCCCCGACAGCTGACTCGGGTACTGCTCCTCCTTGGCCTCGAGCCCCACGCGCGCGAGGAGCTCGCGTGAGCGAGCGCGCGCGACGTCGGGCGCGACGCCCTTGACCCGCGTCTGGCCGATGGTGATGTTCTCGAGCACGGTGAGGTGAGCGAAGAGGTTGAAGCGCTGAAAGACCATCCCGATCTGCGCGCGCTCGGCGCAGATCTGCTTGTCGTTGAGCTCGTAGAGCTTGTGACCGTGGAGGCGGTAGCCCACCAGGTGGCCGTCGACGCGCAGCTCGCCCTCGTCGTGCTTCTCCAGGTGATTGATGCAGCGCAGGAACGTCGACTTGCCCGACCCCGAGGGTCCGATGAGGCAGGTCACCTCGCCACGGTTGACGGTCATGTCCACGCTGCGCAGGACCTCGACGCCGAAGTAGGACTTGCTCACGCCCCGGGCCTCCACCATCGCGGTCACGGCGCCACCGCGCTCGTGACGACCCCGCGACGGGTGCGCATCTTGGCCGCGATTCCTCGCAGGTCGCTGCGCAGGCGCTGGATGGGGGTCGGCGGCGGGTTGCGCAGCGCACCGCGCGAGAAGTAGCGCTCGACGTAGAACTGACCGATTGACAGGACCGTGGTCACGATGATGTACCACAGGCTCGCGACGATGAGCAGCGGGATGATGAGGTAGTTGGACGCGTAGATGTTGCCGGCGGCCCCGAGCAGCTCGTAGACGCTGATCGTGCTGGCCAGCGACGACGTCTTGAGCATCGAGATCACCTCGTTGCCCGTGGGCGGCAGGATGACCCGCATCGCCTGGGGTATGACCACCAGGCGCAGCGTCTGGCGCCGGGTCATGCCCAGCGAGCTCGCCGCCTCGATTTGGCCCTCGTCGACCGAGAGCAGACCCGCGCGAGCGATCTCGGACATGTAGGCCGCCTCGTTGAGGCCGAGCGCGACGACCGCGGCGTTAAAGAAGGTCAACGCGGAGTTCGGGTTGATGTGCAGGAAGGTCACCGGCAGGAACGGCAGTCCGAGGGTGAGCTGGGGATAGACGGCGGCGATATAGACCCAGAAGAAGAGCTGGACGAGCACCGGCGTGCCACGAAAGAACCACGTGTAGGTCCACGCGGTCGCGGTGAGCAGGCGACTGCGCGAGATCCTCATGACCGCGATGAGGACCCCCAAGACAATGCCGATGACCATGGCGAGGACCGTGAGCTCCAAGGTCTTGACCAGGCCGTCGAAGATCTCGCGACTGGCGAAGTAGTGCCCCACCACGTCCCAGCGGAAGCGCCACTTGCCGTTGACCTTGGACAACAGGGTGTGAATCACCATCGCCACGACGACGAGCGCCGCGAAGCTGCCGAACCAGCGCCCAACGTGACGAACGGGGACGACCTCGGCCGCGCCGTCCCCGTTCGCCGTCACGGCAGTTGTCTACTACAGGGTCTTAGGAGAGAGCCCCGTTCAAGACGATCTGACTCGCGGTGAATCCACCGGCGGTGACGCCCCACTTCGAGAGGATCGCGCCGTAGGTTCCGTTGGCGATGAGGACCTTGAGCGCGGCCTGGATGGCCTTCGCGAGCGCGAGTCCGTGGGCGTTCTTCTCGGTGGCGATGCCGTAGGGGGCGACGTTGACCGCGTGGCCCACGAGCTTGAACGCGCCCTTGGAGCTCGACACGATGTAGCCCGCGACCTGGCTGTCGGCGAAGCCGAAGGTCGCCTGACCCGACGACACGGCGAGGTTGGCCGCGGTCTGGGTCGGGAACTCCAGCACGGTCACGGTCTTGCCACCGGTGCAGAGCTTCTTCGCCGCGGTCGCGTCGTCCTTCTCGGCGGTTCCCTGCTCGACGGACACCTTGGTGCCGCAGAAGCTCTTGAAGCCGGTGAAGCTCACCTTGGCGGAGGACTTGGCGTAGACGCCCTCGCCGGCCTGGAAGTAGTCAACGAAGTTGACCTGCTTCTCGCGGGACTTCTCGTCGGTGAAGGACGAGTTGCCCACCTGATAGCGGTTGGCGACCATCCCGCCCAGGATGCTGTCGAACGTGACGTTGTTTTCGTTCTCGTGGACGCCGAGGGTGACGGCGATCGCCTTCATCAGGTCGACGTCGAAGCCCTTCATGGTCGTGCCCTTCATCGACTCGTCCGGCGGGTAGGTGGCGTCGGTCGCGACCTGGAGCAACGCGGCCTTGTAGACCGCCGGGACCAGTTTGGCCGCGGCGGCGTTGTAGGTACCCGTGATCGAGGTCCCCGACGCGCCAGCGACCGCGCACGTCGCGACCATGAGCACGGCCACCACGCCGGCGCCGAGGGCGCCGCGCGCCCGTGAACTGTGCTGCATCTCTCTCCCACCTTCTACGCCGATACCGGCGTCCGGCCCATATTGATACCAGATGTCACCCGGCAGCGGAATTCGCGACGTCGCCCACCGCGGCCCCGGGGACGTCGAGCGGCGACGCGGCGAGTCGCGACGGCATGGTCGCGAGCACCGCCAGCGCGACGCCGAGCGTGGCCGCCGCGGCGACGAGGCACCCACGGTGCAGGCCGTCGATGAAGGCCGCGGTGACCTCGCGGGCTACCCCGGGCTGCACGGCCGTGGGCAGGTGGGTCACCGTCGCGCGCGCCTCCTGCATCGATCGCTGCGCGGCCGCGAGCGGAGCGCCGTTGAGCCCGACGCGCAGGAACGCGGAGCGCACCGCGGGGCCGAAGAGCGAGCTAAAGACCGAGCCGATGACCGCGACGCCCAGGGTCCCGCCGAGCTCTCGCGTGGTCTCGTTGGCCGCGGCCCCCGCGCCGACCTGGTCCGCGCTCAGGGTCGCCATGATCGCCGCGGTGGCGGGGGCGTTGATGAGCGAGAAGCCGAGGGCCATCACCATCATCGACCCCACGATCGGCCCCGCATAGGCCGCGTGCGCGCCGATGCGACTGACCCACACCATCGACCCGCTCATGGTCGCGAGGCCCGAGGCGACGACCTGGCGGGTTCCGACGCGCAGCGCGAGCTGCGCACCCAGCGGCGTCGCCACCATCGCGACCGCCGCGAAGGGCAAGGTGTGAACCCCCGCCGACAGCGCGGAGTAGCCCCGCACGAGTTGGAAGTACTGGGTGATGAGAAAGATGAAGCCAAAGAGGCAGAAATAGCTCGCGGCGATCGCCCCGGCGCCCGCGGAGAACGACGGACGGCGAAAGACCCGCACGTCGAGGAGGGGCTCGGCGTGGCGCAACTCGACGAGGACGAACGACACCGCGCACGACACCGCCGCGGCGAACAGCGCGAGGGTCGTCGTGCCCATCCACCCCCAGGAGGGTCCCTCGATGATGGCCAGCACCAGGGCGGTCACCGCGCCGGTGCCGAGCGCGAGGCCGACCAGATCGAACCGGCGACGCTGGGGCGCCCTCGACTCGGGCACGACCATCGACGTCAGCGCGACCGCGACGACGACGACGGGCAGGTTGATGAGAAAGATCGACCCGACCCAGTAGTGCACCAGCAGCACTCCCCCGAGCACGGGGCCCACCGCGATAGCCACGCCGGCGACCGCGCCCCACACGCCGAACGCGGTGGCGCGCTCACGCGGGTCGCGGAACGCCACCGTGAGCAGCGAGAGCGTGGCTGGGAATATGAACGCCGCCGCCGCGCCCATCAGCGCGCGAGCGGTCAACAACGTGGCGACGTTGGTCGCGTGGGCGGCGAGGAAGGAGAAGACCCCGAAGGCGATGAGCGCGGCCTGCATGACCCCGCGTCGGCCAAGGCGGTCCGACAGCCCGCCCCCGGCGAGCAGGAGCCCCGCGAAGGGCAGCGAGTACCCGTCGACGATCCACTGGAGCGACGCGGTCGACGCGTGAAGGTCGCGCGCCAACGTGGGCAGGGCCACGTTGACCACGGTGTTGTCGACGACCACGAGGAAGACCGCGATCGACAGCACCGCCAGGATCCGCCAGCGACGCTCGTGCCCCGTGTCCATACCCACCCCCGTACTAGAACAACGTTCCATTGTTATAGCACATCGTGCTATAATTCGCGCAGATGGATCGTCAGCCCCGAACCCCCTCGGCGCGGATTGCCCCGGACGTCTTGGACGCCGCGCTGGTCCTGCTCGACACCGAGGGCCCCGACTTCTTTACGGTTCGCGCGATCGCCGCGCGCGCGGGCGTGGCACCCATGGCGCTCTACAACCACTTCGACGGAAAAAACGGCGTCCTCGAGGCGATTTGGACCGAGGGGTTCGAGCTCCTCGCCGAGTGCGTCGGACGTCAACGCGGCGAACCCCTCGACGACCTGCGCGCGGCGGGGCTCGCCTACCGCGAGTTCGCGCTGAGCCACCGAGCGCACTACACCGTGATGTTTATCCACCGCTTCACCGGCTTCGAGCCGTCGCCCGAGGCGGCCCACGTGGCCGCGCGGGCGTTCGGCGCGATCGTGGCCCACGTCGAGCGCGCTCAACGCCAGGGCCTCTTTGAGGCACGACGCGCGCCCTACGTCGCCCAGATGCTGTGGTCGGCGTGCCACGGCTACTCGTCGCTCGACCTTCTCAACGTCAACTTCGCCCACGACGCCGACGACGCGTTCGCCACTCTCGTCGACGCGCTGGTGCGCGGGCTCGCCTAGCTGTAGTTCCCAGGTTCGTTATTGACGGCGAGAGGTCTCACCTGTCTGATTGGTGTTGCACAACATCAACAGAAGGAGAGACCTCTCAATGAGTCACGCTAAGGCACAACTGACCCCCGCCGGAAGGCTGTTGTTAGTCCGCCGGGT
>JBOGFU010000274.1:0-5610 GCA_050743545.1 Acidimicrobiales bacterium
GCCGACGCGGGCGCGAGCGCGGGGGCGGGCGCGTCCCCGGCGATCTCGGTGAGGAGCTCGTCGAAGTCGTCCTCGGGGGTCGCGACGGTGCGCCGCGAGCGCACGGTGCGCGTGGCCGGCTCGTCGCTGTGGGTCGTCGCCGAGTCACCGTTGCTGGCCGCGGGGGCGTCGCTCATGATCGCCTCGATGAGCGCGGTCTTGGTCGCGCGGGCGCCGGGGTCGACGCCCTTCACCTTGGCGATGGTGACGAGGTCGTCACGCGTCTTGGACTCCAGGTCGGTTCGATCCGGAGAGGGCTTGATAGCCATTTGGGTCCTTTCTCTGCGTTCGTCCACGTCCGTGGCGACGGAGGAGAAATCAAGGAATCGTCGTCACCGGCTGCACCGCACGCTTAGGGGGCGCGCCGAACGACGTCACCAGTGTAGCCGCTCGAGCGAGTCGCTGAGCGCCTACCCCAGCTCGGCCAGGAGCGCCCCCACCGTGGCGTCGACGACCGCCGGCGCGACGCTCGCGTGGACCGCGGTGTCGGGGTCCTTGAGGCCGTTGCCCGTGAGCACGCAGACGACGGTCGAGCCCTCGGGAACCCCGTAGCGCAGGAGCCCGGCCACCGACGCCGCGGACGCCGGCTCGCAGAAGACCGACTCGTAGCGCGCGAGGTAGTGGTAGGCGTCGAGGATCTCGTCGTCGGTGACCGCGCGAATGTCGCCCAGGGACTCGTGCACGACCTCGAGCGCCTTGACCCAGCTCGCGGGGTTGCCGATGCGGATCGCCGTGGCGATGGTCTCGGGGTGGTCGACGGGGTGGCCCAGCACGATGGGCGCGGCGCCCGCGGCCTGGAAGCCCCACATCCTCGGCAGCGACGTCGCCCGGCCCGCGTCGTGGTACTGGGTGAATCCACGCCAGTAGGCGGTGATGTTGCCGGCGTTGCCCACGGGGATCGAGAGCACGTCGGGGGCGCGGACCAGCACGTCGACGATCTCGAACGCCGCGGTCTTTTGACCCTCGATCCGCTCGGGGTTGATCGAGTTGACGATCGTCACCGGCATCTTCTGGGCGAGGGCCCGCGCGAGGTCGAGCGCCTGGTCGAAGTTGCCGCGCACCTCAATCACCTGGGCGCCGTAGACGATGGCCTGGGCGAGCTTGCCCATCGCGATCTTTCCTTCGGGGACGAGGACCACGCAGCCCAGCCCCGCGCGCGCGGCGTAGGCCGCCGCCGCGGCCGACGTGTTGCCGGTCGAGCCACAGACGACGCGGGTCGCGCCCAGGGCCTTGGCGCGGGTGATCGCCATCGTCATGCCGCGGTCCTTGAAGGACCCGGTGGGGTTGAGGCCCTCGCACTTGAGCCACACCTCGGCGCCCAGTCGCTCCGAAAGCCGCGGCGCGCGCAGCAGCGGGGTGTTGCCCTCGCCGAGGGTCACGACGTCGTCGACCCCGCTCAGGTCGAACCACGACGCGTACTCGGTGAGCAGGCCTCGCCAGCCGGTCACTCGTCGCCCCCGATCACGCGCATCAGCGCGCCAATCCGATCGACCGAGTCGAGCGCGGCGAGCTCGGCGACGGTCGCGTCGACGTCCGCGGTGAGCGCGGAGTGGGTGAAGAACGTCAGGCGCGCGTCGTCGCCGACGCCGGACTGCTCCATGGTGCGGATCGACACGTGATGGCGCCCGAAGACCCCGGCCACGTCGGCGAGCACCCCGGGGCGGTCGGCGACGTCGATCGAGAGGTAGAAGACGCTGCGCAGGTCGCCCGCGGGCACGTCGACCAGGGAGTCGTCGCCGCTGAAGGGAACGTCGTGGCGTCCGCTGACGCGGTTGCGCGCGGCGTCGAGCACGTCGCCGAGCACCGCGGTCGCCGTGGGCGCGCCGCCCGCGCCCTGGCCGAGCCACATCAGGGGCCCGCTCGTCGTTCCCTCGACGAACACCGCGTTCATCGCGCCGTGGACCGACGCCAGCGGGTGCTCGGTCGGCACCATCGCCGGGTGAACCCGGCGCGAGATCCCGCTCTCGCCCACGCGCTCGGCGACGCCGAGGAGCTTGATGACGTAGCCGGCGCGACGCGCGACGTCGACGTCGATCGCGCGGACCCCGGTGATCCCCTCGCGCGAGATCTCCTCGCCACGAAGTCGGGTCCCGAAGGCGAGCGACGAGAGGATCTGCACCTTCGCCGCGGCGTCGAAGCCGTCGACGTCGGCGCTCGGGTCGGCCTCGGCGAAGCCGAGGGCCTGGGCCTCGGCGAGCGCGTCGGCGTAGTCGCGACCCTCGGCGGTCATCGACGACAGGATGAAGTTGGTCGTGCCGTTGACGATCCCCATGACGCGCTCGATGCGCTCGCCGGCGAGCGACGTGCGCAGCGCGCGCAGGATGGGGATTCCGCCGCCCACCGCGGCCTCGTAGAAGAGGTCGGCGCCGTGGGCGTGGGCCAGCCCGGCGAGCTCGGAGCCCGACTCGGCCATCAGCGCCTTGTTGGCCGTGACGACCGACGCGCCGCGGCTCAGCGCGGCTTCGATGACCTCGCGCGCGGGGTGGACCCCGCCCGCGACCTCGATCAGGATGTCGACGTCGCCGCGCGACGCGAGGGCCAGCGCGTCGTCGCTAAGAAGTGACGCGGGTACCCCGGCGCGGGGCTTGGTCGGGTCGCGCACCGCGACGCCGACCAGCTCGACTCGGGCCGTCGCCGCGTCTTCGAGCGCGTGGTCTCGGCTCGGGTCGCTCAGCAGCCCGACCAGCGCGGCGCCGACGTTGCCCGCGCCCACTACCGCGACTCGTACGACCGTCCCCGCCACCCACCAAGGCTAACCCCTGGTCCGGAACGCCCCTAGGCCTCGAGCGCCGCGAGGTCGTCGAACGACTCGCGGCGCAGCACGACGCGCGCGTTCCCGTCGGCGACGAACACGACCGCCGGGCGCGGCACCCGGTTGTAGGTCGAGGCCATCGAGTACCCGTACGCGCCGGTGACGGGCGTCGCGACGAGGTCGCCCACGCCGGTCGCCTCGGGCAGCCACGCGTCATCGACCAGGACGTCGCCGCTCTCACAGTGCTTGCCGACCAAGCGCACCTCTCGTGTTCGCGCCGAGCGCGGGCGCGCGACGTCGAAGGCCTCGTAGCCCGAGCCGTAGAGGACCGGGCGTGGGTTGTCGCTCATCCCCCCGTCGACCGCGACGTAGGTCCGCGCGGCGAGGGGCTTGACCGCGCCGACGCGGTAGAGCGTCAGCGCGGCCTGAGCGCAGATTGCGCGGCCCGGCTCGGCCAACACTCGCACCCCCGGCGAGAGCCCCGCCGCCGCGGCCGACGAGCGGACCGCGTGCGCCCACTGGGCGATCGTGGGCGCGGACTCCCCCTCGACGTAGGCCACGCCGAGCCCTCCCCCCACGCACAGCTCGTCGAAGTCGTCGTCGCGCGTGAAGTCCACCAGGATCGCCGTCGCCTCCCGGTGGGCGCGATCGTCGAAGATCTGAGAGCCGACGTGCGCGTGCACCCCGTGAAGGGTCACGCCGTCCATCGCGCGCAGGCGCTCGATCGCGCGTCGCGCGTCGCCCGACGCGATCGAGAACCCGAACTTCGTGTCCTCCTGGCCGGTGCGCACGTACTCGTGGGTGTGGGCCTCGACCCCCGGGGTCACGCGGACCACGCAGTTGAGCGGCCGCTGGGCCGACACAAGGGTCGCGAGCAGGTCGAGCTCGTCGTAGTTGTCCACCACCAGTCGGTAGACCCCCTCGTCGATGGCGCGCTCGACCTCGTCGCGCGACTTGTTGTTTCCGTGGACGATGACCCGGCTCGCCGGGACCCCGGCGCGTCGCACCAGGTCCAGCTCCCCGCCGGTCGCCACGTCAATCCAGAGGCCCTCGTCGACCACCAGCCGGGCCATCGCGCCGCACAGGAAGGCCTTCGACGCGTACGCGGTCCCCGCGTCGAAGGAGTCGACCGCCTCTCGGGCCCGCGCGCGCATCGTGGCTTCGTCGTACACGAAGAGCGGGGTGCCGTGGGCCTCGGCGAGGTGGCGCAGCGAGACGCCCCCGACGACGACGTCGTCGTCGGAGACGATCGAGTCATCGGGCATGAGCGACACGTCAATCGGCGCGCTCCCCATCCTTGAACACTACGGCGCGTCGCCGCGACGCTCAGAGCCAGTTGTCGAGGTAGAAGACGTCGCCGCGGTCGTAGTCGACGCCGTCGCCCGACTTCATCCGCACGAACGCCCCGCCCGGTCGGTAGCCGCGACCCACCAACGCGTCGCTCGTGGCCCACGCCGACCCGGAGGTTCGCGTAAAGAGGGACGATTTGCCCGCGGCGGACCCCAGGTGTTCGGCGGCACCCATGAGTCGGTCGAAGCCCGCGCGCGTGGTCGCGGCGAGGAACGGCACGAAGGCCGTGTCGCTCCCCTGCAGGGTCCGCTCGATGTGGACCAGTGCCACCCCGTCGTCAGTGGTGACCACCCACCCGGCACGCGTCGACGTCGTCGCCCAAACCTCGCCCGACACGTCGAGACCCGGGTAGATGAAGTCGAGGTCCGGCACCCGACCGCCAACCTCCACGCCGTCGGGCATGTCGGAGGGCTCGATGGCTCGCTCGAACGCGACGCCGGTCCACGCCGGGCGAAAGCCGAAGCGCCCGTAGAAGCCGACGTGAAAAGGCGACTCCCCCATGGTCTCAAGTCCGCGCAGGGTCACGCCACGACGGTCCCACCCGTCCAGGCACGAGCGAATGAGACTCTCACCCGCGCCCGAGCGCTGAACCGAGGGCAGTGTCGCGAGTGGTCCGAACCACCCGAGCGTTCCGCGGGCAACGGAGATCACACAGCCGACGGTGGCGCCGTCGGCGCCGACCGCGACAAAACAGCCGTCGGGGTCAGCGGCGAACCGCAGCGCAAAGAGCCCCTCGGAGAAGATGCTCGGCGGGTCTGTCTCGGCGGCCTCGTCGCGAGCGCCGCCGAAGGCGGCGTCGCAGACTCGTCGCGCGTCGTCGAGGTCGGCCTCGGTCATCGACCTCACGCTGACGTCCACGTTGCCCCCGCGTGGTCCTCGAAAGTGCCCAAATGCCACCCGGTAGGCTGGCCATCGGCCCTCGTAGCTCAGAGGATAGAGCATTGGCCTCCGAAGCCATGTGCGCAGGTTCGAGTCCTGCCGAGGGCGCCGACGCCGGCGTCGGGCCATACTGGGGCCATGCTCGACCACCTATCACTTCAGTGCTCCGACCCCGCCGCGAGCGCGGCCTTCTACGACACGGTGCTCGCGCCGTTGGGCGTGGGCCGCGTCATGGAGTTCGGCCCCGTCATCGGCTACGGCGCGGACGGCAAGCCCGACTTTTGGATCGGGCCCCACGACTCCGGTGAGGGGTTCCGCGAGAGCCACGTGGCGTTCTCCGCGCCCGACCGTGACGCGGTCAACGCGTTCTTCGCCGCAGCGCGCTCGGCGGGCGCGGAGGTGCTGCACGAGCCGCGCGTGTGGCCCGAGTACCACGAGAACTACTACGGCGCGTTCGTGCGCGACCCCGACGGCAACAACGTCGAGGCGTGCTGCCACCAACCCGGCTAGACCGCTAGGCGAATCGGGCCGAGCCCGCGACGATCGCGCGGCTCGCGAGGCCGACGGCCGAGTGGCACGCCGTCAGGAAT
>JBOGFU010000275.1:0-3325 GCA_050743545.1 Acidimicrobiales bacterium
CGACGCGCCCGCTCGGGCCGGGGCTTCGACGTGCGACGAGGCTTCCGGCCCACGACGGCGTCGGCGGCGGCGAGCAGCGCGGCCTGCATGCCCATCTCTGGACGTCCGCTGTCCCACGCCCAGCGAAGCAGCCCCTCCGGGTCGGCCCACTCACCGGTGAGGGGGTAGGCCGCGCGCACATCGGGTCGGGCTAGGTACGCGGAGTGGAGGTAACGACTGACGTCGACATCGCCGACTCGCGTCGCCGGCTCCACCAGCCACTGTTGAAAGGAGTCCGCCGCGACGGCGTCGCCGAAGACGTCACCGAAGTCAATGCCGTCCTGGTGGGCTCGAACCCGCGCCTCGTTCATCGTCGGGTCGTAGTCCGTGCCGTTCGCGAGGTGACGGGTTTGCCACAGCGGACCGCCCGAGTCGATCGACGCGAGCAGCGCGACGACCTCGCCCGTTGCTTCGAGCTGGCGCGCCATCTCGTAGGCGACGAGTGAGCCAAAGCAGCGTCCCACCAAGACGTAGGGACCGGTCGGCTGGACCGTGCGGATCTCCTCGACGTAGAAGCCCGCCATCGCCTCAACGCTTCGATGGAGCGGCGCCGTGCCATCGAGCCCACGAGGCTGGAGAACGTAAAAGGGCTGGTCGGAGCCGAGCCGTCTCGCGAGGGGCCCGAATCCCACGGCGTTGCCGTCGCCCGCCGTCACGGCGAAGATGGGCGTCCGGTCGCCGGTCGTCGTGAGGGCCACCAGCGACCCGACCTCGGCGTCCACGCCGCTCGCGCGCAGAACGTGAGCCATGCGCGCGACCGTCGGCGCCTCGAAGATGGTCGCGAGGCGAAGTCGCGCCCCCGTCGCGCGTTCGATCGCCGCGAAGAGCTCGACCGCCAGCAGTGAGTGACCGCCGAGGTCGAAGAAGTCGTCGTCCAGGCCGATGCGTCGAACCCCGATGACCTCCTGCCACAGGGCCACGAGCGTGTTCTCGAGCGCGGACGCGCCCGCCACCGGCGCGGCCACGACGCTCGTGAGCGGCGTCAGTGGATTGGAGGGATCCTCGTCGAACCACGTCGACGGCGGCTCGGGGAGTTGAGTCGGGTCGATCTTGCCGTTGGCGCGCAGCGGTAGCTCGTCCACCCCCACGATGACGGCGGGGACCATGTGCGCGGGCAGGGTGTCTCGCAACGCGCGCGTGAGCCGGTCGGGGTCGACCACGTCGCCCGGCGAGGAGACGACGTAGGCCACGAGTCGACGGTCGTCGCGACCGTAGGCCACCGGCTCGACGTGGGCTCGCGCCACGCCCGCGAGTCGAAGGAGCGCCGCCTCCACCTCGGAGGGCTCAACTCGAAAGCCACGAACCTTCACCTGCCGATCGACGCGGCCCAGGAACTCCAGCGAGCCGCCGCGCCGGCGGACGCGATCGCCGGTGCGATAGGCCCACTCGCCGAGTCGGCCGTCGAGCACGTCGGACGAGAAGCGCTCGGCGGTCAGATCGGGACGCGCCACGTAGCCGAGCGCCACGCCGTCACCCCCGATCCACAGCTCCCCCGCCAGGCCCGACGGGACGGCGTGTCCCGCGCGGTCGAGCACCGCCACCGCCGTGTTGTCGAGGGGACCACCCAGGGGCACCGTGCCCTCGACCTCGTCGCCGCGAGACAACACCAGCGCGCAGCTGAACGTGGTTCCCTCCGTCGGCCCGTAGCCCGCCACGAATCGGGCGTCGCCTCGCAGCTCGCGAACCAGCCGATTGACGTGCGACGTCGACAGCACGTCGCCGCCGGCGAGGATCTGGCGAAGCGCCGTGAGGCGCGCGAGGCCGTGGTCAACGAGCTGGTGAAAGAGACCGGCGGTGAACCACGCGGTCGTCACGCCGTACTCGACTAGCACGTCGCCGATCTCGGCCACCGACAGCGGCCCGGGCGGGGCCATCACGACGCGCGCACCGTTGAGCAACGGTCCGAAGATCTCGAAGGTCGACGCGTCGAAGGCCAACGGCGCGCCGGCGTAGACCGCGTCGCCGCGTCGCCACTCCACGAACCTCGCCCCGCGCGCGAGGCGAACCACGCCGCGATGGGCGACCTCAACGCCCTTGGGCTCGCCCGTCGAGCCCGAGGTAAACGACACGTAGGCCAGGCTGCGTGGACCGTTTCCGTTGAGCGGCGCCGTCGGCGGCCGCGACACGCGGACCCGCGTGCGCCCGAAGCCGCGCGCGTCGACTTCGACGACGTCCACGCCGGGCTCGATTCGCGAGGCGCCGCCCTCTGATGCGAGCACCACGCGCACGCCCGCCAACTCTCGGACCCGCGCCTGTCGCGTCGGGGGCGCGGTGGGGTCAATGCCGACGTAAGCCGCGCCGGCTCGAAGGACGCCGAGCAGCGAGACCACCATCGACGCCGTTCGGTCGTCGACCACGCCGATGCACTCACCGGGCTCCACGCCGAGGGTCCACAGTCGTCGGGCGAGTCGATGGGACGCGTCGTTGAGCTCGCCGTAGGTCAACGTGACCGCACCGGCGACCACCGCCAACGCGTCGGAGTCCTCGACCGCGCGTTGGGCGAAGACCTCATCGATGGACGCATCTCGCTCGTAGTCGAGTCGCGGGGCGTCGACCGCGTCGTCAAGATGTGTCGTGTGGGCCAGGCTCGCGATCGGCTCGTCGAGGTGGTCGACCATCGCGTCGAGCAGGGTCACGTAGGCGTCGAGGAGCGCCTCCGCGGTCGACGCGTCGAAGACGTCGCTCGAGTACTCCCAGACCACGGTGAGTCCGACGCCTTCCGGTGACGGACCCAGGTCACGACCGCGCCGGTTGACGACCACGACGTTGAGGTCGGCCTTGGCCGATCCATTGCTGAGCGTGTCGGCCACTCGTACGGCGACGTCGCCTCCATCGAGCGACGGGAAGGGCGTGTCGTGAAAGGAGAAGAGGTGGTCGACGTAGGGCAGGTGACCCGGTCGACGCGGCGGGTCGAGCGCGCGCACCACCTCCTCGAAGGGCAGCTCCTGGTTCTCCATCGCGCCGACGACCCTCGTTCGCACTCGAGCGATGGCGTCGGCGACGGTGGGATTGCCGCCAAAGTCCGCTCGGATGACCACCGTGTTCACCATCATCCCGACGACCTCAGCCACTTCGGGTCGTCGTCGATTCGCCAAACCGGAGCCGACGACGATCTCGTCGTCGTCGCTCAGGCGAGCCAGCAGAACGCAAAACGCCGCGAGCGTGACCTGGAACGGCGTCGCCGCCGTACGCGCCGAAGCCCGATGGATTCGGTCGGTGAGGTCAGGCGACAGGTTGCGTCGCAGCGAGGCGCCTCGGTAGCTGCGCACCACGGGGTGCGGGCGGT
>JBOGFU010000276.1:0-3563 GCA_050743545.1 Acidimicrobiales bacterium
GGGGTCGCGCGCGCGACGCCTCGGCTCAGCGACCACGGTCCTGCGCACGCGGGCCGACGCCCTGGCCCTGATCGGATCGATCGAGGCCCTCGACCGGGGGTCGCGGGTCGTGGTCGTGGGGGGCGGCTTCGTCGGCGCGGAGGTCGCGACGAGCCTCGTCGCGCGCGGGCTGGCTCCGGTGGTGCTGGAGACGCTCGCGCGGCCCCTGATCACCGTGCTCGGCGGCGAGGTGTCGGCGTGGCTCGCGCCCCTGGGCGAGCGAGCGGGCGTCGACGTGCGCAGCGACCAACGGGTGCTCGGCGCCACGGTGAACGGCGGGTCGGTGCGCGTCGACGTCGGACCCGGTGGTGAACTCGTGGCCCCGATCGCGCTCGCCGCGGTGGGCGCCGCTCCCAACGTCGAGTGGCTCGAGGGGTCGGGGCTCGACCTTGACCGCGGCGTCGTCGTCGACGAGGCGCTCATGGCCAGCGAGTGTGTCGCGGCCATCGGCGACGTCGCGCGCGCGTCGTGGCGCGGCCCCTTGGGCGTCGAACAGGTTCGCGTGGAGCACTGGCAGAGCGCCACCGACCACGCCCTGGCGCTCGCGCGGCGCTGGACCGGCGGGGCACCCGTCGCGGCGGTGCCCTATTTCTGGTCCGACCAGTACGGCCACAAGATCCAGGTGCTCGGCCACCCGCACGCCGACGACGACGTCACGCGCGTCGCCCACGACGCGGCGACCGAGCGCTTCACCGCGCTCTACAGCCGCGACGGGGTGGTGACGGGGGCCGTCGCCTTGAGCCAGCCGCGCACGCTCATGCGCGCCAAGGCGGTCCTTGACGAGCCGACCACCCTCGACGACGCGCTCGCGCGCGCGCCCTGGGCCGACTAGAACTCGATTCCGCTCAGCTCCGGGATCGTTCGCTCGACTCGCGCGACGTCCTCGCGCCACCGGTCGCGCCGCGCGCGCCGCTAGTCGTCGTCGACGCGGGGTTCGACGACGCTCGCCGGGCGCCACAGCGATTCGACGGTGGCGTCGTCGAGCTCGTCGGCGCCCACGAGCGCCATCAGGCCCGCGCCGCGCGCGGTCGCCTCTCGCTCGGAGGAGACCGCGACCCGACACCCCGAGAGGTCGGCCAGCGCCTGCAGGAGTACCGCGCTCGCCGTCATGCCCCCGTCGACGCGCACCTCGTCGAGGGCCTCGCCGGTCTCCGCGCGGGCGGCCTCGACCAGGTCGGCGCCACGCTGGGCCACGCCCTCGAGCACCGCGCGCGCGAGGTGCGCTCGAGTGGCCCCGCGCGTGAGTCCGACGAATCCGCCGCGCGCGCCGAAGTCCCACCACGGAGTGCCCAACCCCGCCAGCGCGGGCACGAACGCGACGCCGTCGCTGGTCGTCACGCTCCTCGCCAGCGCGTCGCAGTCGGCGGCGTCCACGATCAGACCGAGGTCGTCGCGCAGCCACTCCACGCACGCCCCCGCCGACAGCACGATGCCCTCGATTCCCCAGGTGATCGCGCCGCGCGACGACGTGACGACGGGAAAGCAGCCCGACGCGTATCCGCGCAGGGTCGTGGGGCCCAGCGGCCCGCGCACCATGTCGAGCATCGCGCCCGTGCCGAAGGTGATCTTGGCCCCGCCGCGCACGCACGACTGTCCGAAGAGCGACGCCGACTGGTCGCCCACGAGCCCGGTGATCGGCGGCGCCCCCGCGAGCGCGGTCGCCGTTGCGTGGCGCCCCGTGGTGTCGACGATGCGAGGCATCGCGACGCGCTCAAGACCGAGTCGCTCGAGCAGGGGCCCCTGCCACTGGGACACCGCGGCGTCGACGAGCCCGGTCACCGCGGCGTTGGAGTGATCGCTCACGTGCGCGGCGCCCTCGCTGAGGAGTCGCGTGACCCACGACTCGACCGTCGCGAAGCCCAGGCTCGCACCATCGCGTGCGCAGTGGGCGGCGAGCCACGCGGCCTTGGTCGCGGAGAGGTTCGGCGCGAGGCGCACGCCCTCGGCCTGCAGGACGAGGCAGTCGATCACCGTGCGCAGGTCCTGCCAGCCAATCGCGGGACCCACGGGCTGACCGGTCGTGACGTCGAACAGAATCGTCGTCGCGCGCTGGTTGGTCACGCCCACGACGTCGCAGCCACCCCCGTCGCTGAGGGTGCGGCGCGCGAGGTCGACGACGACCGCGCCGATCTCGCGGGCGTCGAGCTCGACCTCGCCCGGTTGGGGAGTCGTGACGGTCAGGCGCTGGCGATGGGTGTGGGTGACGTTGCCCGCGTCGTCGACGAGCGCGGTGCGCACCGAGGTCGTGCCGACGTCGATCGCCAACGCCCTCACCACGGCGGGCCTCCCAGCCCCAGCGCGCCGGGGTTGAGTAGGTCCTCCGGGTCGAGCGTCGACTTGAGCGCGACCAACAGTGGAAAGGCGTCGCCCAGCGCGTCGGCGACGAAGCGCGCGCGGTTGCGCCCGACGCCGTGGTGGTGGCTGAGCGACGCGCCGTGGTCGAGCGCGGCGCGCGTGGCGACGTCCCAGGCTCGTCGGTAGTAGTCGGTGGGGTCGGCGTCGGGTCGCCCCGCGAAGGTGAAGTAGAGGCATGCGCCGTCGAGGTAGGCGTGCGACTGGTGCACCGACGCGAGGACGGTCTCGGGCTGGGCGCGCAGCGCGTCGAGCACCGAGTGGCGAATCATCGGGAGCGCTGACCACGAACCGGCGACCTCGATGGTGTCGACACAGACCCCCGCGCCCCACAGCCCCGCGAGCGCCGACACGTCGTTGCGGTGCTCGAGCCACCGCTCGACGAGCCCGGTGTCCAAGGCGTCGTGGTGTCGCAGCTCGTCGTCGACCACGGCGACCGTCGCGTCGACGAGCCGGGGGTCGCCCTCGTCGATCACGATCAGCGCGCAGCCCTCGACGTCAAAGCTTCGGCGCGACTCGGCGTCGTCGTAGAGGCGCAGCACCGCGGGTGACGCGCCGCGCCGCGCGATCCGGCGGCACGCGTCGAGGCCCTCGTCGAAGTCAGCGAGCCGATAGGCGCGCCGCGCCTCGGCGTCGGGGATCGGGCGCATAACCAGCGTCGCCTCGGTGATCACGCCGAGCGTGCCCTCGGAGCCGACGAACAGTCCCACGAGGTCGGGACCCACGGCCTGGCGCGGCGCGCGCGATCCGACGTGGACCACGGACGAGTCCGCGAGCACGACGGTGAGCGAGCGCACGAGGTCGGCGACGGTGCCGTAGCGATTCGAGTACTGGCCCGCGCCACGGCACGCGAGCCAGCCCCCGACGGTCGAGATGTCGAAGGACTGAGGGAAGTGCCCGACCGTCAGGCCCCGCGAGCGAGTCGCGGCGTCGAGCTCGGGACCGAAGCAGCCCGCTTCGACCGTCACCGTCATCGCGACCTCGTCGAGGTCGAGGACGTGGCTCATCGCGGTGAGGTCGAGCGCGAGCGCGCCGTCGGGGGCCGCGGCGCCGCCCTCCACCCCCGAGCGTCCGCCCTGGGCGACGACCGCGACGTTGAGCTCGCGAGCGACGCGCAGCGCCGCGGCCACCTGGGTCGTGCTCGTCGGCCGCGCGACCGCGCCAGGCCAGCT
>JBOGFU010000277.1:0-5919 GCA_050743545.1 Acidimicrobiales bacterium
CCAGAAGATCACACCATGGGCCGAACGGGTGGCCTCGGACGCCCTGGCTCACGGGCACCGCGTGGCCGTGGCCTACGCCGACTGCGGCACCTACGGCGCGCTCGACGACGTGTGCGCGCGACTCGGCCTCACTCGACTCGCCGGCGCGTCGTGCTACGAGCTCTTCGCGGGCGAGACCCAGCTCGCCGCGCTCTTCGCCGACGAGCCCGGCACCTACCTGCTCACCGACTTCCTCGTCGCGACGTTTCGTCGAACCGTCGTGGGCGAGCTCGGCCTCGATCGCTTCCCCGAGCTCTGGGGTGACTACTTCGCCAACTACCGGCGCCTCGTGTGGCTCGCCCAGTCGCCGACCCCCGCGCTCGAGGCCGCCGCGGCGGCCATCGCCGAGCGGTTTGGCCTGCCCTTAGAGACCCGCGTGATCGGCTCGGGGACGATGGAGGCGCAGCTGGAGCTCCTGCTCGACTCGACCGGGGCCGTGCGTGCGTAGGTCCGGCGCGATCGTCGCGCTGTTGGACCACCCGCGCTACGAGGTCCTGCCGACCCCGAGCGCCGAGGAGCTCGTCGTGGCGTCCGTGCCGCGTGACGTGACGATCACCGTCACGTCGTCGCCGGCCAAGGGGCTCGAGGCGACGATCGACCTGACCGAGCGGCTCACCAAGGCGGGATATCGCGTCGTGCCCCACGTCGCCGCGCGCCAAGTCGTCGACACCGCGCAGCTCGCCGAAGTCGTTGCGCGCCTGGTCGCCGTGGGGGTCAGTGACCTCTTTGTCCCCGCGGGCGACAACGCGAGCCCCGCGGGGGAGTTCCCCGGCGCCTACGAGCTGCTGCGCGCGCTCGACGACCTGGGACGGCCCTTCGAACACCTGGGGATCACCGCCTACCCCGAGAGCCACCGCGCGATCTCCGATGACGTGACGGTCCAGGCGATGTGGGACAAGCGTCACCACGCGACCTACATGGTGAGCAACCTCTGCTTTAACCCCGCGACCGTCCGCCACTGGGTGCGACGCGTGCGCGAGCGCGGGGTCACCCTGCCCCTCTACTTCGGCCTCGCCGGTCCGGTCGAGCAGGCGAAGTTGGTGCGCATCGCGACCAAGATCGGCGTGGGCGAGTCGACGCGCTTCGCGTCAGGGCACGCGAGGAGCGTGCTGCGCCTCGGTACCCCCGGCGCGTACAACCCGACGCGGCTGTTGGAGAAGACCGCCGCCGTGCTGAGCGACCCGGCGTCGCACGTCGCCGGTGTGCACGTCTTCACGTTCAACCAGGTCGCCGAGACGGAGGCCTGGCGCCAGGGACTGCTCGCTCACTCCGGCTCCTAGCCAGCGCTCCACGCGCCACTTCAGTCGGCGACCGATGAGTGGGGGTGGCCGGTCAACGACGTACGCGCTCGAGGGTCGTGTGGCGGGCGCACGATGGCGCGAACGTGCGCCACTCTCTCCCGAGTCAGGTCATAGACAATACGCTATATAGTGAACTCGTGAATCGGTCGGCTCCCATTGACGTTGGCGAGCTGCTCCGCGGGGCGCGGATATCCGAGCGGCTATCTCAGAACGACGTGGCGTCGCGCGCGGGCGTCGCCCAAAGCGTGGTCAGCGCCTATGAGGCTGGACGCCGCTCACCCTCGCTCACGACACTCCAGCGCCTCGTCGAGGCCACGGGACACGAACTCGTCGTCGGGGTGAAGAGGTCAACGGGAGCTCGGCCGGGTCTGCCCAACTCACCCCTCGGGCGGCGGGTCCGGCGACACCGTCGAGCCATCGTGGAGATCGCCGCACGCAGTGGCGTCACCAACCTCAAGGTGTTTGGCAGCGTGGCTCGAGGCGAGGACCGCGCCGACAGTGACGTCGACCTCGTCGGCGACGTCGCGGCGGGTACTGGGCTCTTCGCGTTGGGGGCCCTGCGCCACGACTTGGAGCAGCTACTCGGCGTCCCGGTGGATCTGGCGCCCGCCGACGGCTTGAAGCCGCGAGTGCGCGCGGAGCTCGAGCGAGACGCGGTGCCGCTCTGACTCGTTCCGACCGCCATCGTCTGCTCGACATCCTCGACGCAATCGACGCCATCGGACGGCACACGTCTCGTGGTGACCTCAGCGACGATTTCGTCTTCGATGCCGTTCGAGTGCGTCTGATCGAGATCGGCGAGGCGACGAAACTGCTTGACTCCGACGTCACGTCGCGGGCGCCGGAGATACGGTGGCCGGGACCGGCGTCCATGCGTGATCGCCTCACGCACCACTACTTCGATACGTCGCTCGTCGTTGTCAGGTCGACAGTTGTCGAGGACCTTCCCGTGCTCGACGCGGCGGTGCGTCGAGTCCTCGCGGGGCTCGATGACGCCGGGGCGCCACGTCAACCGCCCGGAACCCGGGAGTAGTCTGACGGCGACTTGACCGGAAGGGGACCGGGGTGGACAGCGGGGCGCACGAACTCGTCGGCACCCCCGACGACCCGCTCGTCGAGGCGCGCTCCCTCGCCGAGGCGGCGTCGGCCGCGGGGATCCCCCTGCGACTCCTCGGCGGACTCGCGGTGCGCGTGCTCTGCCCGGACTTCCCACCGCGCCTCCGGCGCGACCAGGACATCGACTTCGGCTGCCTGTCCAAGGGCCGACGCCAGGTCATGTCGTTCTTGGAGGGCTTCGGCTGCGAGCCCGACCGGCGCTTCAACGCCTTAAGCGGAGACCGCCAGATGTACTTCACCGCCCCCTCGGGCCGGCCCATCGACGTCATGGTTGACCGGCTCACGATGTGCCACGAGCTGGACTTTCGCTCGGGCTTCACCGCGCTGCCCCTCACCCTGGGGGTCGTCGACCTGTTGCTCACCAAGCTCCAGATCGTCGAGCTCAACGAGAAGGACGCGCGCGACATCTGCCACCTGCTCTCGGCGTTCCCCGTCACCGGGGAGTCGCCGGGCGAGGGCGTGCCCGAGATCGATCGCGCGCGCTTCTGTGACGTGATGGGCGGCGACTGGGGTTGGTGGCGCACGGTCACCGACAACCTCAACAAGCTGCCGCTGCTCGTCGCCGACAACCCCGACCTCATCCCGCCCGCGCCGACCCACGACGCGTTGCGCACGGCCGAACGCCTGAGCGAGCTCGCCGACGCGACGCCCAAGTCGCTCAAGTGGAAGACCCGTGCGCGCGTGGGGGACCGAATGCGCTGGTACGAGCTGCCCGAAGAGGTCGCGCACTAGGCGCGTTGCTTGCGTGGCCCCGTCGCCTGTGATAACCCTGGCAGCGCTAGCAAGCGGTTGGGCGGGGGGACGCACCAGCTCGGGAACCCGGGCACCCTCCCTCGACGCGAGAAGGGGGCGGGGCGCAGCGTGAGGATCTTCTTCGCCACGGACATCCACGGCTCCGAGGTCTGCTGGCGAAAGTTCCTCAACTCCGCGGCGTTCTACAAGGCCGACCTGGTCATCCTCGGCGGCGACGTCACCGGCAAGGTGATGGTGCCCATCACCGTGGGCAACGGCTTCTTTGAGGTCACGATCTCTGGGGTCACCCACCACTTGGAGACCGAGGAGGAGGTCCGCGCAATCGAGGCCCAGATCCGCAACCGCGGCTTCTACCCGACGCGCATCACCCCCGACGAGCTCGCGACGCTCAACGCGGAGGACGGCTCGATCGACCGGCGCTTCACGGTCGAGATGGTCAACACCCTGGACCGCTGGCTCGACATGGCCGACTCCAAGCTCCAGGGCGGGGAGATCCCCTGCTTCGTCAACGGCGGCAACGACGACACCTTCGACATCGACCCGGTGATCGAGGCCAGCCCCTGCGTCACGTTCACCGAGGGCAAGGTCGTCGACCTCGACGGCTTCTACCTGGCGTCGATGGGCTACACCAACCCGACGCCGTGGAACACCTTTCGCGAGGGCTCCGAGGACGACCTCGCCGTGCGCATCGACAACGTCGTCAACCAGATCCCCGACCTCGACAAGGCGATCTTCAACTTCCACGCGCCGCCCTACAACTCCGGTCTCGACGAGGCCCCCGCGCTGGACGAGAACATGCGCCCGATGCACGGCGGCGCGGTGATGAAGCCGGTCGGCTCGGTCGCCGTGCGCAACGCGATCGAGTCGCGCCAGCCGATGCTCAGCGTCCACGGCCACATCCACGAGTCCAAGGGCGTGACCAAGATCGGCAAGACCCTGGCGATCAACCCGGGCTCGGTCTACACCGACGGCGTCCTCCAGGGCGCGGTCATCGATCTCAACGAAAAGAAGCACAAGGTGACGAGGTACCTCCTCGTCAACGGCTGAGAACCAACCAAGGGGGAGACATGTCAACGGATACCGAGTCGGGGGGGATGGGTGGCCGGGCGGCCGGCACCGAGGCCCCGACGCTGTTCCTACGCAAGGCGACGGGGCTGGTGCGCGGGTGGAGCGTGCGCGACGCGATCATCTACGCGTGCCTGTCGACCAACATCATCACGCTGGGGATCTACGAGTTCTCGTTCAACTCGTTCATCCCCAAGGGCCAGCTCCTCACCGCGGTCCTGATCTCGGCGATTTGGGTGTCGTTCCTCGTCATCTGCTACACGGGGCTCATCGTCACGATCCCGCGCGCGGGGGGTGACTACGTCTGGCAGAGCCGGATACTCGGCGGCCCCGTCGGCTTCGTCTTCGCCGCCACCGGGTGGTGGTTCATCCTGTGGCTGTGGGCGCCGATCTACGGCACCGTGCTCAACGTCGAGCTCTTCCAGCCGCTCTTTTGGACGCTGGGCTGGAAGGGCCTCGCGACCTATTTCGGCACCCACAACGGCACGTTCACGATCTCGCTGATCACGATCGCGCTCGCGGGGGTCGTGGTGAGTTTGGGCATGAGCGGCTACGCCAAGATCCAGAAGTGGTGCTTCGCGGGTGGGCTCATCGGCTTCGCCGTGATGGGGATCCTCTTCCTCTTTACGAGCCACTCGAGCTTCGTGAGCTCGGTCAACCTAGAGGCCCACAAGATCTTCGGGGTCACCAACGCCTTCGGCGCGACCAACGCCGCGGCCAAGTCGATCAGCTACGCCGCGCCGGCCTTCGGGCTCAACGCCTTCGGCGCGTCGATGCTCCTGGTGCCGATGCTGATGTTCTACCTGCTGTGGCCCAACTGGGGCTCGACCCTCTACGGCGAGGTGCGCGGCGCGAGCGACTTCAAGCGCGTGTTCACCGGCATGTTCTCGGGGCTCTGGCTGACCGTGGGGCTGTCGGTCATCTTCCTGCTGCTCATGGTCAAGACCGTGGGCTGGGGCTTCTACAACAACGCCAACGCGTCGTACTGGGCCGGTCACGGCACGATCCCGATCTGGCCCTACCCGGTGATGATGGCCGGCTGGATCGTGCACAACGAGGCGTTCCAGGTCGCGCTGATCCTGCTCATGAGCCTGTGGTTCTTCGGCTGGGTGGGCACGCTCTTCCTGTCGTCGACGCGCGTGATCTTCGCCGCGGCGTTCGACCGCGTGCTGCCCGACATGGCGGCGACGGTGAGTGAGAAGCGCAAGGTGCCGATGGCGTCGCTGGTGCTGATGCTCCTGCCCGCGGTGGGGCTGAGCGCGATCTATGCCTACAGCGCGAAGTTCGTGACCTACACCCTCGACGCGACGCTGGTCATCGCGGTGACGTACCTCGTGAGCGCGTTCGCCGCGGTGATCCTGCCGTGGCGAAAGCCCGAGCTCTGGGCGTCGTCGGCGGCGAGCAAGTTCAAGGTCGCGGGGATCCCCCTCGTGCCCCTGGCCGGGCTCGTCACCATGGGGCTCATTATCTACAACCTCTACGAGTGGATGACCAACTCCGCCTACGGCGTCAACAACCACGGGTCGCTGGTCTTCATGGCCGCCATGTACCTGCTGGCGATCGTCGTCTACGTTCTCGCGCGCATCATCCGCGCGCGTCAAGGGATCGATCTGGGGCTCATCAACAAGGAGATCCCGGTCGAGTA
>JBOGFU010000278.1:0-2101 GCA_050743545.1 Acidimicrobiales bacterium
GCGCACGCGCGCCAAGGCGCTCGCGGCGATCGCCGCGGTGGCGCGAGCGCACGCGCCCCTCGACCGGCTCGCGGTCGTGCACGGCGACGCCCCCGACGTCGACGCGTTCGCCCAGTCGGTCGCCGACATCGCGTGCAACAACCCGCTCGTCATCAGCGACATCGGACCGGTCGTCGGCACCCACGCCGGACCGGGGATCATCGGGCTCTGCTGGGCCCAGCCCTAGCTATCGGCCGTTAGGCTCGCCGCGTGGACGACAGCCCCCAGGTGGAGGTCCCCGACTTCGTTGACAAGGCCCTCGGGGCGATGGACCACGCGCTCGACGTCGTCCACGACAGGCTCCTGCGACCGCTCATCGTCGCCGGTCGCGCGGTGGCCTTCGGGCTGGTCATCCTCCTCGCCACGCTGGTGCTCGTCATCGTGACGATCATCGGCGTGACCCGGGTCGCCAACGTCTACCTGTTCGCCGGCCACGAGTGGATCACCTACGGCGCGCTCGGGACCATCTTCGTGGCCGTCGGGCTGGTGATCTGGCGCCGGCGGCGCCCCGCCGCCGAGGCCTAGTGGCCGAGCACCGTCGGGTCGTCGTCGTTGGCTCGGGGCCCGCGGGGCTCACCGCCGCGATCTACACCGCGCGGGCCCTGCTCCACCCCCTGGTCATCGAGGGTGAGCCCTCGTCGACCACCGACCAGCCGGGCGACCAGCTCATGCTCACCACCGAGATCGAGAACTTCCCGGGCTTCCCCGCGGCGATCACCGGGCCCGAGCTCATGGCCCAGATGCGCGAGCAGGCCCAGCGCTTCGGCGCCGAGCTGCGCGTGACCAAGGTCCAGCGCCTCGACGCGACCGAGCGGCCCTTTCGCGTCTGGCTGAGCGGCGACGACGAGCCCTCGGTCACCGCCGACGCGGTCATCCTCGCCACCGGCGCGCAGAGCCTCATGCTCGGCGTGCCCGGCGAGGACCGCCTGCTCAGCCACGGTCTCTCCACCTGCGCGACGTGCGACGGATTCTTCTTCCGCGGTCAGGACATCGCGGTCGTGGGCGGCGGCGACTCGGCGATCGAGGAGGCGACCTTCCTCACGCGCTTCGCCTCCAGCGTGACGATCGTGCACCGGCGCGACGAGCTGCGCGCGTCCAAGATCATGCGCGAGCGCGCGTTCGCCAACGACAAGATCCGCTTCGCGTGGAACTCCTCGGTCACCGAGGTCCTCGGCGACGAGCGCGTCTCCGGGCTGCGCCTGGTCGACACCCAGACCGGCGCGGAGCGGACCCTGCCCGTCACCGGGGTCTTCATCGCCATCGGCCACGTGCCCAACACCACCGTGGTGAGCGACGCCCTGGCCCTCGAGGACAACGGCTACGTCAAGACCGTGGGCGTCAGCTCGTTCACGTCGGTCGAGGGGATCTTCGCCGCGGGCGACGTCGCCGACCACGTCTATCGCCAGGCCATCACCGCCGCGGGGTCGGGCTGCGTCGCGGCGATCGACGCCGAGCGCTGGCTCGAGGCGCAGGG
The DNA here is from genome assembly GCA_050743545.1 of Acidimicrobiales bacterium. GTDB lineage: Bacteria > Actinomycetota > Acidimicrobiia > Acidimicrobiales > RAAP-2 > RAAP-2. The sequence goes on from JBOGFU010000278.1 coordinate 1,514, forward strand.
AAAGTGAGCCCGCGCCGGTAGCCTGGTGGCCTGCGACGCGCCGCGTCGAGTGGAGGAACCATGAGCACCATCGCGACCCTGACCGACGCGACCTTCGACGAGGTCGTGGGCTCGTCCGACAAGCCGATCCTGGTCGACTTCTGGGCGGAGTGGTGCGGCCCGTGCAAGATGATCGCGCCCATCCTCGAAGAGCTCGCGGTCGAGCAGTCGGAGCGCTTCGTCGTCGGCAAACTCGACGTCGACTCCAACGTCGCGACCGCGACCAAGTTCTCGGTGATGAGCATCCCCACGCTGCTGCTCTTTAAGGACGGCGAGGTCGTCGCGCGGCTGGTCGGCGCCAAGCCCAAGGGCGCGCTGCTCAACGAGATCACCGCGAACCTGTAGTTGGACCGCGTCGAGCTGCGTCGCGGCGCCGCCGGCGCGCGCGTGGCCGAACTCCACGACCGCCTCGCCGAGTTGGGCTTCGCCGCGGCCGACGCCCCCGAGAGCTACGGCGACGCGACCGCGGCGACGGTCGAGGCGTTCCAGCGTTCGCGCGGGCTGGCCATCACCGGCGTGGTCGACGCGACCACCTGGCAACGCCTCGTC
>JBOGFU010000279.1:0-2291 GCA_050743545.1 Acidimicrobiales bacterium
GGCTTCGTCGACAGCCACACCCACCTCGTCTTCGCGGGGGAGCGCTCCGACGAGTTCGAGGCCCGCGTGGCCGGGGCGCGCTACGACGGTGGCGGCATCGCGCGCACCGTCGCGGCGACGCGCGCCGCGGCCACCGCCGACCTGGTCCGCGACGCACTCACGCGGGCGACGCAGATGAGGCGCTCGGGAACGACGGTGTTCGAGGCGAAGTCGGGCTACGACCTCACCGTCGACGGCGAGGTTCGACTGCTCGACGTCGCCGCGGGGCTCACCGACGAGACGACATTCCTCGGCGCGCACATCGTGCCCAAGGAGTTCGCGTCTGACCGTGACGCCTACGTCGCGCTCGTCGCGGGAGCGATGCTCGACGCCTGCGCGCCTCGCGCTCGCTGGATCGACGTCTTCTGCGAGGCCGGGGCCTTCAGTGTCGACGAGGCGCGGGAGGTTCTCACGGCCGGGCGCGCGAGGGGCCTCGGCCTGCGCGTGCACGGCAATCAGTTGGGTGCGAGCGGTGGCGTGGCCCTGGCGGTGGAGCTCGGTGCGGCGAGCGTCGACCACTGCAGCGTCGTGAGCGACGCGGACGTCGCCGCCCTCGCCGGGTCGTCGACCGTGGCGACGCTGCTGCCCGGTGCGGAGTTCTCCGCTCGTGGCGCCTACCCCTCGGCGCGACGCCTGCTCGACGCGGGCGCGACCGTCGCGCTCGCCACCGACTGCAACCCCGGCACCTCCTACGTGACCTCAATGCCCGTGGTGGTCGCCCTGGCCGTGCGCGAGATGGGCATGACGTGCGACGAGGCCCTGTGGGCGGCGACCGCGGGCGGCGCCGCGGCGCTCGCGCGCTCTGACGTGGGGCACCTGGGCGTGGGCGCGCGCGCCGACCTCGTCGTGCTCGACGCGCCGCGCAGCGCGCACCTCGCCTACCGGCCCGGCGAGCCGCTCGTCTCGGCGGTCTGGTCGCCGGGCGCTTAGGGCCCGGTGTAGTTTCGAGCCGACCGTCCAGCGTCGGGCGCGTCCGCGCCGCGCGCGTGTTCTTTGGGGGGTCCCATGATCAACGCGGGCGACACCGCCTTCGTGCTCATTAGCGCCGCTCTGGTCATGGTCATGACCCCGGGGCTGGCCTTCTTCTACGGCGGGCTGGTGCGCCGCAAAAACGTGCTCGCGATCATGATCCAGAGCTTCATCTCGATGGGCGTGGTCACCGTGGTGTGGGTCCTGGTGGGCTACTCGCTGGCCTTCTCCGGCAACGTGGGGGGCGTCATTGGCAATCTCAACTGGTTCGCGCTGCGCGGGGTGGGGGCCGCGCCCGGCCCGTGGGCCGCGCACATCCCGGCGCTCGCGCACTTCTCGTTCCAGGAGATGTTCGCGATCATCACCCCCGCGCTCATCACCGGTGCGTTCGCCGACCGCGTCCACTTCAAGAGCTACCTCAAGTTCCTCGTCATCTGGAGCCTGGTCGTCTACGTGCCGATTACGCGCTGGATCTGGGGCGGGGGATTCCTCGCCAAGTGGGGCGTGCTCGACTTCGCCGGGGGCATGGTCGTGCACACCAGCGCGGGCTTCGCGGCGCTGGCGTCGGTGTGGGTCGTCGGCGCGCGAAAGTTCTCGCCGGGCGAGCGCACCGTGCCCCACAACGTCGCCTTCGTCGGGCTGGGCACCGGTCTGCTGTGGTTCGGCTGGTTCGGGTTCAACGCGGGGTCGGCGCTCGCGGCCAACGGGATCGCGGCGCAGGCCTTCGTCAACACCGACATCGCGGCGTCGGTCGCGATGTGCACGTGGCTCGCGATCACGTGGTGGCGCTCGGGCAAGCCGAGCGTGGTGGGCGCGTTCACCGGCGCGGTCGCCGGGCTCGCCACGGTGACCCCTTGCGCGGGCTTCGTGCCGACGTGGGCGAGCTTCGTCATCGGACTCTTCGCCGGCTCCGTCTGCTACCTCGCGGTCGAGCTGCGCAACAAGATGAAGTGGGACGACGCGCTCGACGTGTGGGCCGCGCACGGCGTGGGTGGGCTCCTGGGCACCATCCTGCTGGGTGCGTTCGCCTACCTTTCGGTCAACGCCGCGGGCCAGAACGGGCTCGCCGCGGGCAACGCGGCGTTCTTCGGCAAGCAGGTCGCGGCGTCGCTCTTCATCGCCGCGTACGCGTTCGCCGCGACGTGGCTGATCCTCAAGGTCCTCAACCGATTCGAGGCGATTCGCGTGCCCGACGCGCTCGAGCACGCCGGGCTGGACACCGAGATGGAAGAGGAGCAGGCCTACAGCCTCGACGTCGAGTGAGTCGGGGGCCGGCGCAGGCT
>JBOGFU010000280.1:0-4268 GCA_050743545.1 Acidimicrobiales bacterium
CGTCGGAGCCGACCACCCCGATGATGCCGCACATAACGACCAGACTACTCGGGCGTTTTTTCGCCCTTCGGCGGCTCGACGGGGTGCTGCGCGCGAAGTCGCGCGACGAACGTGTCGACCACGTCGGCGTCGAGCGCCTCGACCATCACGCGCACGACGGGCTCGGTGCCCGACGGCCGGATGACCAGCCGCACGTCGTCGAGTCCCACGCCGTGCTCGGCGACGACCGCGCTAAAGAGCCCCCGCACCGCGTCGTCGTCGTAGCGCTCACGCGCGACGTTGACCAACGCCTGGGGCACGCGACGCCACGCGGCCTCGGCTTGGTCATAGAGGGAGCCGCGTCGAGCCACGAGGTCGCACAACAAGAGCCCGGTGAGCAGGCCGTCGCCGGTCGGTGATCGGTCGCGAAAGATCAGGTGACCCGACTGCTCGCCGCCGAAGCGCCACGCGCGCTCCTCGAGCGCGAGCAGGACGTTGCGGTCGCCCACGTCGGTCTCCACCACGTCGACCTCGCGCGCGGCGAGCGCGCGGTGCAGTCCCAGGTTGCTCATCGTGGTGACCGCCATCCCACCGTCGAGGCCGCCGCCCTCGAGCATGTCGAGTGCGAACAGCACCATCAGGTCGTCGCCGTCCCGGACCGCGCCGCGCTCGTCGACCGCGACGAGTCGGTCGGCGTCGCCGTCGAAGGCCAACCCGAGGTCCGCGCCGGCCTCGACGACCGCCGCGGCGAGCCCGGCGACGTGAGTCGACCCGGACTCGAGGTTGATATTGCGCCCGTCGGGGCGGTCGTTGATCACCGTGACGCGCGCGCCGGTCGACTCGTAGAGCTCGTGGGCCACGTGGCTCGCCGCGCCGTTGGCGCAGTCCACCACGAGGCGCAACGCGGAGAGGTCCGACGACACGTGCGAGCGCAGGTGGGCGACGTACTCGTGCTCGGCGGTGTCGTCGATCGCCGGCGCGTCGACGTCTTCGCCCACGCGAGCGGGCGCGCGATGGAGGGCGTCGGCGACGGCCTCCTCGGTCTCGTGGTCGAGCTTGCCCCCGCCGGGTCCCAAGACCTTGAGGCCGTTGTCGTAGTACGGGTTGTGCGACGCGGAGACCACCACGCCGACTCCGCCGCGCGCGCGCGCGATGACGGCCACCCCGGGGGTGGTGAACGCGCCGAGGTTGACGCCCCTCGCCGCACCGTCGGAGAGCCCCGCGAGCACCGCGCTGGCCAGCGCCGGCGAGCTCTCGCGGGTGTCGTAGCCGACGAACACCGGCCGCCCGCTGGGACCGAAGACCTCGGCCACCGCGCGACCCAGCCGGTAGGCGAGGTCGACCGTGATCTCGTCGCCGAAGCGACCCCGGATGCCGTCCGTGCCGAAGCGCACGGGCGAGGCCATTAGCGCTTGGAGTACTGGGGAGCCTTGCGCGCCTTCTTCAGGCCGTACTTCTTGGTCTCCTTCTTGCGCGCGTCGCGCGTGAGGAGGCCGGCCTTCTTTAGCGCGGGTCGGTGGGTCTCGTCGACCACGAGCAGCGAGCGGGCGATGCCCAGGCGCAGCGCGCCTGCCTGGCCGGCGACCCCGCCGCCCTCGATCGTCGCGTCGATGTCGTAGGTCTGCTGGACGTCAAGCAGACGGAGCGGCTCCATGACCATCTGGCGGTGCGTCGCCGACGTGAAGTAGTTGTCGAACGCGCGGGCGTTGATCGTGATGGTCCCGGTCCCGGGCCTCAGGCGCACGCGCGCGACGGACTCCTTGCGCCGGCCGGTGGACTGAATCGGTATGGTCACGGTGCTCCTTAGCCGCGTCGAATCGCGGCGGTGTCGTACGCGGTGGGCTGCTGGGCGGCGTGCGGGTGGTCCGGCCCGGCGTAGACGAACAGCTTGGTCATCTGCGCTCGGCCGAGGCGAGTCTTGGGCACCATTCCGCGCACGGCCTGCTCGACCAGCTCGGCCGGGTCCTCCTCGAGCATCGTCGCCCACGACGTCGAGCGAAGCCCGCCCGGGTAGCCCGAGTGACGATACGACATGTTCTTGGCGGCCTTGTCGGCGGTCACGACGACCTTGTCGGCGTTGATCACGATGACGAAGTCGCCGGTGTCGAGGTGGGGCGCGAAGTAGGGGCGGTGCTTGCCGCGCAGCAGCGACGCGACGACGGTCGAGAGGCGCCCGAGGACCAGCCCGTCGGCGTCGATGACGCGCCACTCGCGCGTGACCTCGCTGGCTTTGGGGCTAAACGTGCGCACGACTCTTCCTTCAACCGCTCGGGTGGTGGGCCCGACGGGCCCCGGGGGGACCCTCCATCATAGACGACGGGGCCCAATGGGCAAAATGGCCCGCTACCAGATGGTCACACGCGCCTCGGGCTCCAAAAAGGCCCCGTCGGTCTCAGTGACCCCGAACGCGTCGTAGAACACCTCGAGGTTGCGCACGATCTGGTTGCAGCGGAACTGGTCGGGCGAGTGCGGGTCGATCGCCAGGCGCCTCTCGGCCTCCGCGGGCCGAATCTGGCTGCGCCACGCGTAGGCCCAACCGATGAGAAAGCGCTGCGCGGCGGTGAGGCCGTCGATGACCGGGGGCTCGGCGCCGTCTTGGGCGATGACGTAAGCCTTCCACGCGATCCCCAGGCCACCGAGGTCACCGATGTTCTCGCCGATGGTCAACGCGCCGTTGACGAACAGCCCCGGCGTCTCGACGGGGCTCAGCGCGTTGTACTGCTCAATCAGCGCCTTGGTCCGGGTCTCGAAGGCCGTGCGGTCCGACTCCTCCCACCAGTCCTGGAGCTTGCCGGTGCCGTCGTAGCGCGAGCCCTGGTCGTCGAAGCCGTGCCCGATCTCGTGACCGATCACCGCGCCAATCGCGCCGTAGTTCGCCGCGTCGTCGCGATCGGCGTCGAAGAACGGAGGTCGCAGGATCGCGGCCGGGAAGACGATCTCGTTGAGCCCGGGGTTGTAGTACGCGTTGACGGTCTGGGGAGTCATGAACCACTCGTCGCGGTCCATCGGGCGACCGATCTTGCCGAGCTGACGTCGGAACTCAAACGCCGCGCCGGCGCGCGCGTTGGCCACGAGGTCCTCAACGTCCACCTTGAGGGTCGAGTAGTCGCGCCAGCGCACCGGGTAAGCGATCTTCGGCGTGAACTGGGCGAGCTTGTCGAGCGCGCGCTCGCGCGTCGCGGGGCTCATCCACTCGAGGTTGGTGATCGAGCGGCGGTAGGCCTCCACGAGGTTGGCGACGAGCTCGTCCATCCGCGCCTTGGCCGACGGCGGAAAGTGGCGCTCCACGTAGACGCGGCCCACGGCCTCGCCCATCGCGCGCTCGGCGAAGCCCACCGCGCGCTTCCAGCGCGCCCGCAGCTCGGGGGCGCCGGTCAGCGTTCGACCGTAGAAGTCGAAGTTCTCGTCGACGAAGGGCTGGGACAGGTAGGGCGCGTACCCGTTGACCACGCGCAGCGCGAGCCAGTCCTTCCACGCGTCAAGATCGGCGGTGTTGAGCAGCCCCGCGATGGAGTCAACGAAGCTGGGCTGTCGCAGCACGACCTCGTCGAATACGCCATCGGGCGCCTCCAGCGCGTTCGCCCACGTGTCAAGGTCGAGCGACCCCGCGGCCCCAAAGAGCGCGCGGACCTCGGCCCAGGGCTTGCGGTTGTAGGTCTTGACCGCGTCGCGCGACTCGACGTTGTCCCAGTGACCCTTGGCGATCTGCGTCTCGAGGTCGAAGACCCGTCGCGCACGCGCCGGGGCGTCGTCGATGCCGGCGAGGACGAAGAGCCGCTCGGCGTGCACGACGAACGCGTCGCGCACGCTGGCGAAGTGGTCCTCGCGGTAGTAGCTCTCGTCGGGCAGGCTCAGCCCGCTCTGCTCGAAGTAGACCATGTAACGCTCGGGCTCGTCCGCGTCGTTGTCGACGTACAGCTGGAAGAAACCGCCGATGCCGACGTGGGACCACTCGCCCACGAGTTGGATGAGTCCTTCGCGTGAGTCGATCGCCGCCACGCGCGCCAGCGGCGCGACGATGGGCTCGGCGCCGAGCGCGTTGGCGCGCTCCTCGTCGAGGAAGCTCGCGTAGAGGTCGCCGAACTTGCGGGCCTCCGTGCCCGGCCCCGCGGACCGCGCCTCCTCGAGGATCTCGCGCACCGCCAACTCGGCGTCCTGGTGGAGGATCTCGAAGCTTCCCCACGTCGATCGGTCCGGGGGGATCGGAGTGCGCTCGACCCACTTCTCATTGACGTAGAGAAAGAGGTCAGACGCGGGTGACACGGTGTCGCTGAGGTCGGTGATGTCGA
>JBOGFU010000281.1:0-17647 GCA_050743545.1 Acidimicrobiales bacterium
CCTCGGGGGTGGCGCTACTCGCTCAGCGCGAGCGGGATCATCTCCTCGGCCGCCTCCAGCGCGGTGGGCTCGTGAGCGGGTGTCGCGGGGCGGACCCAGAGGTAGGCGACGCCCAGCGCGACGAGCGTGAACCCCGCGCCGGCGAGCAGCGCGGTGGAGCGCCCGTGGGCGCCGGCGACACTGGTGAGCACGGCGACGCCCAGCGCGGCGCCCGTCTGCTGCATCGTCTGGAGCATCCCCGACGCGGCGCCCGAGTCCTCGCGCGGCACGCCCGAGAGGATCGTGACACTGAGGGGCAGGAAGCACGACCCCGCGCCCACGCCGAAGAGCACGAGCGCGATGAAGAGCCCCGGGAAGTAGGAGTGGGTGGCCGTCGCGTGGCTGACCCAGATCGACGCGACGGTCAGGTCGGCCAAGCCAAAGAGCAGGATCGGTCGCGCGCCGATGCGCGAGACCAGGCGCGGGGTGACCCGCGAGCTCGCGAAGATGACCGCGGTGAGGGGCAGGAACGCGAGTCCCGACTCGATCGCGCTAAAGCCCAGGTCGGCCTCGAGGTACTGGCTCACGAAGAAGAAGACCCCGTACATCACCGCGGGAACGAAGAGCATGGTGAGGTAGGCCGGCCCGCGCAGGCGGTGGGTCACCAGGCGCATGGGCAGCAGCGGCTGCTCGCGCCGGCGCTCGACCGCGACGAAGCTCGCGACCAGGACCGCGCTGAGCGCGAAGGTCGTCGCGGTGATCGCGTGCGAGCCGCCCTCGGCGAGGCGGATGAAGGAGTAGATGAGCGACGCGAGTCCGCCGGTGGCCAGCGCCGCGCCCGCGACGTCGAGGCGACCGCCGTTGCGCGGCGGCTCGGCGACGTAGCGCGGCGCGAGCGCGATGATCGCTATGCCAATGGGCACGTTGATGAAGAGCACCCAGCGCCACGACACCCACGACGTGAGCGCGCCGCCGAGGATGAGCCCCAGCGACCCGCCCCCGGCCGACACCGCGGTGAGAATGCCCAGCGCGCGATTGCGCTCCGGCCCCTCGGCGAAGTTGGCGGTGATGAGGCTGAGGGTGCTCGGCGCGGCGAGCGCCGCGCCCACGCCCTGGGCGGCGCGGGTGATGAGCAGCATGGTCGCGGTCGTGGCGAGCCCCCCGACCAACGACGCACCCGTGAAGATCGTGAGCCCGATCATGAACATCCGGCGGCGCCCGTAGACGTCGCCGAGGCGACCGCCGAGTAGGAGGAGACCCCCAAAGGCGAGGCTGTAGGCGTCGATGACCCACGACAGCCCGGCGGGGGTGAAGTTCAGCGCGTGCTGGATCGGCACGAGCGCGATGTTGACAACGGTGGCGTCCAGCACCACCATGAGTTGGCAGGTCACGATGACCGCGAGGGCAATGGTCGCTCCGCGGGAGGGGTGGCGGGCAGTCTGAAACACAGGAAACTCCTTCTGACGAGGTACTTCGTGAGACCCCTTCAACCCCGGGGCCCCAGTGGGGGGTGTTGCAATCGGCCGCTTGAGGGCCTAAGATGAGGAGGCCTCCACATAGTAGCGGAGGGAACCTCCGATTGCAACATCATTCTCGAGGTTTGTGAAAGTGGTGCCGGGGAGAGAGATGGACCAGGTCGTCACGAGTCGAGCGCCGAGGCGCGCGGACGCGCAGCGCAACTACGACGCCATCCTGGCCGCCGCGCGAGCCGCGGTCGACGAGCGCGGGGGCGACATTGTCTTAGAGGACATCGCGCGTCAGGCCGGCGTCGGGATCGGAACCCTCTACCGTCACTTTCCGACACGACAGAGCCTCCTAGAGGCGGTCTTCCTCGACGTGGCGCTCGACCTACGCGACCGCGCCGAAGAGCTGATGGATGCGCCGGATGCGCTCGACGCGTTGGTTAAGTGGCTCCGACTGCAGCTGGAGTTCAGCGCCCACGGCAAGCGCATGGGCGCGGCGGTGATGGCGGCCAAGCACATCGACGGCTCCGACCTCCAGGTCGCCTACGAGTCGATGAAGACCTACGGCGCGGTGCTGCTTCGCCGGGCCCAGGACGCGGGCGAGGTGCGCGACGGCGTGGACCTCGTCGACGTGCTGAAGCTCCTCTACGGCATCGTGATGGCGTGCGAGCAGGTCCCCGACCAGGTGCGCATCGATCGGATGTTCGACGTGGTCATCGCGGGCATCACGCTCTAGGAGTCGTCGGCGACGCTGACGTGCCTAGCGCGACTCCGCGACGACGCGGTCGCGCCCCGACTCCTTCGCGCGATAGAGGGCCGCGTCGGCGCGGTCGTAGGTGACCGTCGCCGCTTCGCCGCGCCGTCGCACGGCGACCCCGGCGCTCACCGTTGCCGCGGGTGCGAGGTCGCGCCACCCCGATACGACGCGTTCGGCCACCTCGACCGACCTGCCCCGCAGGCCGCGGACCACCAACATGAACTCCTCGCCCCCCATGCGCGCGGCGCCGTCGTTGCGTCGCAGGTTGCGGGTGAGGTGCTCACCGAACTGTCGGAGCACGTCGTCGCCCGCGGCGTGACCGAGACGGTCGTTGACGTCCTTGAAGTGATCAATGTCCAACATGACGATCGCGTCATCGACGGCGAGCGTGTCGACGAGGATGTCGCCGAGTCGTCGATTGCCCACGCCCGTGAGGGGGTCGGTCAGGTTGGCTCGACCCATCTCGCCCAGGAGCTCGTGCTGGTCATGGACCGTGCGGCGCAGCCTCGCCGATTGGGCCGAGACCACGTTGCCGACGAGCAGGGCCATCGGCATGAGCACGGCGAGGGCCGGTAGGTCGGAGGGAGTGCGCGGCGCACCCGCGAACAGCGGGATGACGTAGGCGGCGACCGCCGGGGGAACGAGGAGGTACTGCGCGAGTCGCGGCAGCCACAGGCCGACCCACACGAAGACGATGACGATCCAGGCACCGACCACCGCGGGCGCCGTTGAGCCGATGGCGTCGTTGAGCGCGACGATCGCGAAGGCGACGAGGGGCAGGCTCGGGGTGAACCACCGCCGGCGCGTGTGCCGGTGCGCGATCACCCACAGCGCCACGCCGAGCGCGGCGGTGCACGCGTCGAGCAGCGTCGAGGAGTGGCGGAACGCGGAGAGCCCGTCCGACGCGACGTCGTTAACCAGACCGACTACCCCGGCGACGAGGGTGATGGTGGCCGCCTGGACGATGGCCGCCGTGGGAAGTAGCCACTGCGCCGACGAGTCCGCGCGTCGGTCGGGCGTGGCCTCGCGGGCGTCGGTGTCGTCGGACGGGCGTGGCGGCCCCGTGGCGTCGTGGCGTTGCCGACCGCGCACCGATAAGCCTCGTCGCGCGTTGCGCACCACCTTCATCATGACCGCCCACGCGGTTCGGGTGTCGACGCTCAGTCGGCGCTGACGCGCGTGGGCGTGCGGTGCCACCAACCCCCTAGGCCGAGGCGACCCGGGCCGAGCAGAACGACGACCGCCGCCAGCGCCGCGAGCGCGAGGTTGATCTCGTAGCCCGAGCCCGGGGCGTTGGACACGAGGCCGTTGTGGCGGGTGACGGTGACAAAGGCCATCACCATGTCCACGACGAGCCCCGCCGCGGCGAGTCGCGTGAGGACGCCGAGCCCGATGGCGATCCCGCCGCCGAATTCGATGACGCCGTTGGCGACTGCGAAGAGCATCCCCGGGTGCAGTCCTGCCGTCGTCGCGAAGTACGACGCCATCGCGTGCAGCCCCGGTCCGTGGAACGCGCCGAAGAGGGTGCGCGCGCCGTGGTAGATGAAGATCCACGCGAGTGCGACGCGAGCGACGAGCAGCGCGGCGTCGCGCGAGTGGGTCGACTCTCGCGACGCCGGCGTGGCGCGCAGTGTGCCCATCGCCGACCGAAGTCGGGGAGTCACGACGCCGACGACTCGAGGGCGTCGTCGTCGACGCGACGCGGGCGCTGGCGCAGCGGTCGAAACGGTGCCACGAGTTGGGCGGCGAAGACCCTCAGGTGCCGGGCGCGCGGGTGGGAGTACTCGTCGATAAACGTTCTACCGGGCAGACCCGTCGCGAGGTCGACGGTCGCCGCGGTCGGGAAGACCGCGGTGCCGAAGAGCTGGTCCCAGATGGTGAGCGCGAACCCCAGGTTGACGTCCTGGCGACCCTCGAGGCGGTGGTGTATCCGGTGATAGTTCGGGCTGACGAAGACGCGTCCGAGGGGCCCGAATCCGAGCCGCAGATTCGAGTGGGCGAGTGCGACCGCCCCGCCGTAGACAACGAGCAGCGTCGTGGGCACGACGCCGTTGGCGATGAGCACGATACCCGGGACCAGCGCGATCAGGTAAGAGATGTGCACGAGCGGGTGGGTGCGAAAGACGGTGAGGACGCTCATGTCCTCTTGGGAGTGGTGAACCTCGTGGAAACGCCACAGCGCGTTCACCCGGTGGTTGGCCAGGTGGGCGAGGTAGTTGCCACCGTCCATCGCGACGAAGATCGCCGCGATGACCAACGCGTGGGGGACCGCCGCGACTCGAGGGAACGTGAGCCACGGCAGTCGGGTGCGGATGACCTCGGCGAACGACAGCGTCAGCGCCGCGACGAAGGGAACGGTCACGGTCGCGTTCAAGATCGTGAAGAGCACGTCGTGGCGGTACCCACGTGCGAGGGGTTTGCGACGCTGGGCGGGCCAGCAACGCTCGGCGACCATGAGGACCCCGAGCACGATGAGCGTCGCGGGACCAATCGCCACCACGCGGAGGTCCGAAAAGGTTCCGCGAAAGTCTGACCCACCCCAGTGGGTCGCCCAGCCCACCCCAATGAGCCCCGCCCCGACCCCGGCAATCGCGCACGCTGGGAGGTAGACCCGCGACCGGACCGCGGCCGCAACGGTGGCGACGCCCGCGCGCGCGGGAGCCGCGGTCGCGGGGCGACTTCGAGAATCAGCGGTGACGGCCATCTCTTTCGCCGACGATACCTAGAACGCGACGCCGCCGCCGCCGCCACCCCCGGGCGCGGTGGTGGTCGTCACCGCGGGTGCGGTGGTCGTCACGGACCCTCCGCCGGCGGGCGTGCTCGACGCGACGATGACGGCGAGCCAGGTTCCCCAGGTGTCCTTGACCTTGTTGCCGGTGACTTGGCTGGGCGCGTGGTCCATGAAGAACTTGTAGAGGGCCTTGCCCGCGTAGGTCACTTGCCACTGGCCCGTCTTGGTCTTGACGCGTCCGAGTTTGCCAGCGGAGACGCCGGCACCGGCGGTGGCCGACGACACCCCCGCGGGCAGCACGAGCGCCGGCCAGTACTTGAGGCACGTGGCGTTGCAGTCGGTCTTGTTAAGCGTGTAGAGCGCTCGACCCGAGCTCTCGAGCACGTGGCCGAGCTTGGCGGTCTTGAACGTGACGACGACGACGGACTTCGCCGAGTGGCTCGCCTGAACACCGCCGGCGGCCACCACCACGCCGGCGGCACCGAGCGCGACGGCGAGGCCCGAGGCCGCTACCGCGACACGAAGCGAGTGGAGCCTCACCGACCGGGAGTGGCGTCGTCGCGATCTCATTATCTCTCCTCGTCGACTCTGACTGGGTCTACGCAGGACCGTCAATCTTGGATTGGGTGTTCGTGGTCGCCGCCCGGACTCGCCGCCTCACGGCGTCCGGCGCGCTCTGCCACGCCGACGGACGCGTTCGCTCGGGGTTAGGGGTGCTCGGCAGGCCCCCGGGCGACGCGCGAACGCGTAACCCGGGGCGCCGCGGTGGTTCGAGCGCGGGCGGTTCGACGTCGCGAGTCGCGGGAGGGTGGAGCGCCTCAAATACTTGTAGTGATACAATGACTGTATGCCGTCCAGAAACTCGACCGCGGCGCGCGCTGAGCTGGTCGACGCCGCGCTCACCGCGAGCCGGGTGTTGGTGGCGGTGGCCGCGCGATCGATGGCCGAGCACGAGTCGGAGGTCTCTCTACCCCAGTACCGCGCGCTGGTCATTCTCGCGTCGCGTGGCCCCCAGCGCCCCGTCGACCTCGCCGACGCACTCGGTATTGATCCGTCGACGGCGACGCGACTGTGCGACCGCCTCGTGCGGAAGCGACTGATCTCACGGCGCCGCCCCGGTGGCGACCGCCGAGTGGTCCAGCTCGATCTCACTCTGCGTGGGCGTCGCTTGGTCGACGAGATCACACGGCGACGTCGCGCCGAGGTCGAACGGATCGTGATGAGAGTGCCTGCGACCGAACGCGACGACCTTGTGCGATCGTTCCAGGCGCTGGCGCGGGCCGCGGGCGAGGTGCCCGAGGACGAGTGGCCGCGCGGCTGGGACCACTTGACGTCTCACGCGAACGGTTGAGCGTGACGCACGACACGGGCCGCGACGGCGCCCACGATCAATCGGCGGCCCCGACCCCTACGAAAGGAGCGATTGAGGCGACCCTCGCGCGTCACGCGCGCTCGCGGAGAGTCGCGCGAGCGCTGACCGCGTGGTTGCGCTCGTCGCGACTGGGCCTCGTGGCGATGGCGCTGTTCGTCGGGGTGGGGGCCGGGCTGGGAGCGGTGGGGTTTCGCTGGCTTATCTACGTGGTGACCTGGCTTGCCACCGGACACCGTGAGTTTGGTCAGCAGGGCCGGATCGCCAGCCCGCACCTGCCGGCGCTGGGGATCTGGTTTCTCCTCGTAATCCCCGTCCTCGGCGGCCTGCTCTACGGACCCTTGATCCAGCGCTTCGCCCGCGAGGCGCGCGGCCACGGCGTACCCGAAGTGATGCTCGCGGTCGCCGAGAATGGCGGGCGGATCAGGCCCCAAGTCTCACTGGTCAAGGCCCTGTCGTCGGCGCTGTGCATTGGCACCGGTGGCTCGGTGGGCCGCGAGGGGCCAATCGTTCAGATTGGTGCCGCGTTCGCGTCGACGATTGGACAGTACGTCCGGATGTCGGAGACCCGCATGCGGATCTTGGTAGCGTGCGGAGCCGCGGGCGGCATCGCCGCGACCTTCAACGCCCCGCTCACCGGTCTCTTCTTCGGGTTCGAGATCATCCTGCGTGAGTTCTCCCTCGACGCACTCTTTGCCACGATGCTTGCGGCGGTGGCCGCCGATCTCGTGGGCCAGGCGTTCCTGGGGTCGGCGCCCTTCTTCTCGTCGATTCCCCACGACCTGCACGTCGGCCACGCCGTGGCCTACCTGCCTCTCGCCGCCTTGGGCGTCGTTGCCGCGTTAATCGGCGTTGGGTTCAAGGCATTCCTCTACCGCAGCGAGAACGTCGCCGATCGGCTCTGGCACGGGCGACCCGAGTGGGCTCGCCCGGCCGTCGGGGGACTCGCCCTCGGCGCGCTTCTCCTCGCCCTACCCCAGATGTACGGCGTGGGCTACCCGGTGATGAACACGGCGATCTCCGGACGCACGGTCCTGTGGCTGCTCATCGTCCTCATGGTGGGAAAGGTCGTCGCGGTCAGCATCACGCTGTCGATTGGCGGGTCGGGCGGGGTCTTCGCGCCGTCGCTCTTCACCGGCGCGATGGGTGGGATGGCCTTCGCCTCGATAGTGAGCCACGTCGTCGGACCCATGGGGACCCCGGCGACGGTGTTCGGGGTTGTGGCGATGGGTGCGGTCTTCGGTGCGGCGACCCAGGCCCCACTGACGGCGATCGCCAGCGTGGCGGAGATGACGGGTAATTTCACCCTGATCCTGCCGGTGATGTGGACCGTGGGCATTGCCGTCGCGCTGTCCAAGCGCCTAAGCCACGGAAACATCTACACGACCAAGCTCCTGCGCCGGGGGATCGACATCGAGCGCGCCAAGGCGACCAACGTCCTCCAGATGCTGACGGTCTCGGACGCGATGCTGCCGCTGGCCGGCGACGCGCCGGGGGCTGGCGAGCGCGTCGACGAGCTGTCCGAGCCGCCCACAGCACCGACGTGGGCCAAACTCATCGGTCCGGTCATCGACACTCGGGCCCCGCAGTCGATCTTCGCCGACGAGACCCTCGACCAGGCCCTGCGCCAACTCGTCCTTTACGGCCGGTCCGGATTGCCGGTGCTGTCGCCCGACGGGGAGCACCTGAGCGGCTGGATCACCCGACGCAACGTCCTGCGCGTGCTCTCCGAG
This sequence comes from Acidimicrobiales bacterium, assembly GCA_050743545.1. Classification (GTDB taxonomy): domain Bacteria; phylum Actinomycetota; class Acidimicrobiia; order Acidimicrobiales; family RAAP-2; genus RAAP-2. The sequence continues at coordinate 8,033 of JBOGFU010000281.1, forward strand.
CGCGTTGGCTCCGCGAGGCAAGAGGCGCGACGCGGTCGGCTCGCCGCCGAGATCTCATTTGACGACGCCGCCGAGCGCGTTCACGTCCCGCACGCTCCGCTCGACGGCTACGAGGTCGTTGAGGTTGCGTTGCGCCCCGGCTCTCCGGGGGTGGGTCGGCGCCTGAGCGACGTGGCCTGGCCCGCGGGCAGCATCGTGGTCGCGGTGAGCGAGCACGGTGACCTCGTCGCGCCTCGGCGCGACGTGGAATTGCGCGCCGGCGAGCGCGTCGTCGTACTGGCGCGCGCTCTCGTCCGAGACGAGCATGCTCGCGGGGCCCCGCCGCCCCAGAACGATGGTGGGCAGGGCTAAAGGACCGTCTCTTCCTTCGCTTCGCCCCGCGCCGCGTGCTGTCTGGCCGGGGGCCGACCGAGCCCATGGTGTAGGGAAGCTGTAACGAGGGGGGAGTGGCCGAGACTACTAAAAGCGCGACATGGTCGACTGCTGACGTACGAGGGAGAGGTCAACGTGACAGGAAGTTACGAGAGAGATCAGGCTGCGATCGAGCGGCTGAACCCACAGCAATTCGAAGTGACACAGCACAGCGCCACGGAACCGGCGTTTCGCAACGAGTTTTGGGATCACAAGGAGGCGGGGCTGTACGTCGACGTCGTCTCGGGCGAGCCGCTCTTCACCTCGACCAAGAAGTTCGACAGTGGATGCGGGTGGCCCAGCTTCACCGCGCCGATTGTGCAGGACAACGTGGTCGAGCTCAGCGACCGAAGCCACTGGATGGAGCGGACCGAGGTCCGTTCGCGCCACGGCGACAGCCACCTCGGACACGTCTTCAATGACGGGCCGCCGGACGAAGGTGGGCTTCGCTACTGCATCAACTCGGCCGCGCTTAGGTTCATCCCGTACGCTGACCTCGAGGCCGAGGGCTACGGCGAGTACGTCAGCCTCTTCGGCGGGGCCGGGGCGACCGAGGAGGTCGAACGATGAGTGAGACAACCGAGACCGCAGTCTTGGCCGGTGGCTGCTTTTGGGGGATGCAGGACCTGATTCGCAAGCTGCCGGGTGTGGTCACGACCCGCGTTGGCTACTCCGGGGGTGACGTGGCGAACGCCACGTACCGTAACCACGGCACGCACGCGGAGGCCATCGAAATTGTCTTCGACCCGACCGTTACGACGTACCGCGACGTCCTCGCCTTCTTCTTTCAGATCCACGATCCGACGACCATGAATCGCCAAGGCAACGACCGAGGCACGAGCTATCGATCGGCGATCTTCTACATCGGGGATGACCAGCGCCAGACCGCGCTCGACGTCATCGCCGACGTGGAGGCGTCGGGTCTCTGGCCGGGCAAGGTCGTGACCGAAGTCGTGCCGGCCGGGCCCTTTTGGGAGGCCGAGCCCGAGCATCAGGACTACCTCGAACGCATTCCCAACGGTTACACGTGTCACTTCGTGCGACCGGGTTGGGTGCTTCCGCGCAGGAAAGACAGCGTCGAGTCATAGGCTGTTTTTTGTCAACCCCTAGTTGACATGACAACCCCCGGTTGACATAATGGCCCCGTGGTGAAGAACATTGAGACGCAAGAACAGGCCGCGCGCCTCCAAGAGCTGAAGCGGGTTCGAGCAGAGGCGCTCGAGCACTTCTACGCAGCGGTGGAGTTCGCGCGACAGCGCCGCAAAATCATTGAAGCGTTCTTGGCCGACGGCTTCTCGCAAGCCGATGTGGCCAGAGAGATGGGAGTCTCCCGCCAGGCGATCCAAAAGTGGATCAAGGTTGGTCGGGAGCCCCGCGGCGCGAAGGCCAAGTCGTAGCCCAAAAGACGTGACCGGCGTCGGAGCCAGGGGCGGGTGACGAACCTGCCTTCTCGGCTGAGAGAGCAGCGGCCGAAACTTCAGTTTGACGTCGAACGCTGGTGGTCAAGAGATGAATCGAGCGTGAAGGTGCGAGTCCAACCCTGGTGGAGCACTCCGCAGGCGCCAACACCAGTAGCAACTCCGATCCGATTCATCAATTGAGCCCCGCGAACATCGGTTCGGCGGACTCGGCACCAGCGGTGCACGACCCGGCGAGGCCCGCGGCCCGATTCGCGTCGACGAACTACTGGGCCACCCAGCCGCCGTCAATCGACAACGCCGACCCCGTGATCGTCGCCGCGTGATCGGCGCAAAGAAACACCGCGAGCGCACCGATCGATTCAGGCGCCGTGAAGGTGAGCATGGGCTGCTTCTCGCTCAGTAGCCGCGTGGCCTCGTGGGCGACGTCGGTGCCCGCGTCACGAGCGCGGTCTTCGAGTTGTTGCTCCACCAATGGCGTGCGCACCCATCCGGGGCATATTGCGTTCACGGTGACCCCGTCATTGGCGAGCTCGAGGGCCGCGACCTTTGTCGCGCCAAGTACACCGTGCTTGGCGGCGACGTAGGCGACCTTGTACGGGCTCGCCACCAGTCCGTGGGCCGAATCGATGTTGATGATCCGTCCCCAGCCCTGGGACCGCATGGCCGGGATGGCCGCTCGCATCGTGAGGAAGACCGCCGAAAGGTTGAGGGCGATGATGGCGTCCCAGCGCTCGATCGGGAACTCGTCGAGTGGTGCGACGTGCTGTACGCCGGCGTTGTTGACCAGGACGTCGAGCGAGCCCCACCGCGACTGGGTTCGCTCGACGAGTGCGGTGGCCTCGCCGGCCCGCGTCAGGTCGGCGTCGTCGTAGGCAACGTCGACGCCGTGCTCCTCGGCCAAACTGGCGCGGAGCGCCTCGACCACGTCGCGGTCCCCAAAGCCGTTCAGCATGACATTGGCGCCTTCGTGGGCCAGCGAGCGGGCGATCGCGAGTCCGATGCCGCTGGTCGAGCCGGTGACGAGCGCGCTGCGACCTTGAAGCACTGTGCACCTCCTTGCGCCGTCGGGTGGAGTCTCCACCCCTAGGCCTCGATTGATGTCGGGACGTTCGTCCGAGTGGCGCGAGCTCGTAGCCGACGGAATCGAACGCGGGCCGCGGCGCCGGCGATGCCGCCCGGCACGAAGATGACAAACAAGATGAAGAGCGCGCCGAGAAGAAACTGGGGCTGCGAGAGTGGGACGCGCAGCAGACCGGGCAGTCTGGTGAAGGAAGGCTCGGCCGCGACCTTGTCGAGGTACTGCTGGAGGTAGATGTAGATGATCCCGCCGGCCATCGCCCCCCATCGTGAACCCGCGCCGCCGAGCACGACCATGATCACGATGGACAGCGTCACCGACGTGGCCGCGACCGCCGAGGGGACCGCGGTGCCAACGAGCAGCACGTAGACCATCCCGCCCACCGCCGCGATGAGCGACGAGATGACGTACGCGGCGAGCTTGAAGCCGAAGGGTCGCAGGCCAAGGACCTCCACCCGGCGCTCGTTGTCGCGCAGCGCCACCAGCACGTGGCCCGTGGAGGACTCAGTGACCATCCACACGACGAAGAACGTGACCACGAGGAAGGCGAGGGCGATCCAGTAGAGGTTGCGGGTGTTCGACACGGCCCCCGACATGATTGACGGCAGGCGGGTCGACGTCATCGCGAGCCCGTCGTCGCCGCCGGTTAGCCCGTGGGGGTTGTCCTCGATGAGGTAGTAGAGGGCCTGGGCGAGGGCGAGGGTGACCATGGCAAACGCAATCCCCGACACCCGTAGCGCGATGGACCCGCAGACGAGGGCCAGCGCGAGGCCGACGACCAGGCTGAGCGCCACCGCGCCGACGACGGGCCAGTGCCATAGCGTCAACGCGATGACAAAGACGTAAACGCCGGCCGCGAAGTGCATCACGACGCCCAGCGACAAGAGCCCGGTGTAACCGAACATCACGTCGTAGCCCATCGCGACGCCGGCGAAAACGAAGCACAGCGCGAGGGTCTCGAGGGTCCCGGTCGAGTTCACGACGTCGATCGTCCCCGGCAGGATCCACGGAACGTGCAGGCCGATGAAGGGCAGCACGACCGCGACTGCGGTGGCGATAGCGCCCACGCTCAACCCGACGCGCAGCGACTTCACACGACCCTCCCGAAGAGCCCCCGTGGCCTCACCTCGAGGACTGCGGCGAGCACGATCACGACTGAGAGGTTGCCGACCTGCGCCAGGCCGGGGTGCGCGCCCAGGTAGTAGTTGGTGAAGTCCTGGATCGCCGCGACCAGCAGCGCCGCCACCGCGGAGCCCCGGATCGAGCCGAGCCCGCCGATGACGACGACGATGAAGGCGAAGATCAGGAGGCTGTCGCCCTGGACCGCGGAGATCAGGTCGCCACTGAACACCACGCTGTAGAGCAGCCCGGCGAGGCCCGCCATTGCCCCCCCGATCATGAAGACGAGGGTGAAGGCGCGACTCACGTTAATGCCCAGCGCGCTAACCATCTCGCGGTTCTCGACGCCCGCGCGGATGATGATGCCATAGCGGGTGCGCAGCAGGAACCACTCGAGCGCCACCAGAACGACCACGCCGGCCAGGATCGCGACGAAGTCGGAGTGCGGCAGTATGACCGACCCCGCCCGCTGAGCCTCGGCCAGCCAGGTCGGCACGGGTAGAAGCAGCGAATTGCTGCCGTACTCGCCGAGGAGGATCGCGATGACGGCGAGGTCCAGGCCGATCGTGACCAGCACCTGGCTCAACGGGCGTCCGTAGAGGGGACGGATCAGGACGACCTCGGTCAGCGCGGCGGCGAGCGCGCCGCCGGCGATTGCGACGAGTATCTCCGCGCCGAACAGCCAGGCACCTACCCAGGTGGCGGGAAGTCGGGTCGCGAGCTCCCAGCCGGCGAAGGCGCCGAGGGTCATGAACATCCCGTGGGCGAAGTTGAGGATGTCCATCAGCCCGTAGATCAGCGAGAGACCCGACGCCGCGAGGAAGTAGATGGACCCGAGGGCCACGCTGCTAAACGCGAGGGTGAGGAACACGCTCACGTGGCACCCGAGACGCCCAAGTGACGAGTCGTCACCGCTGGATCGTGGAGGTCACTCACCCCTCCGGCGTGGACCACCGCACCGTGGTCGAGGATCACGATTCGCTGGGCGAGGCGCGAGACGACCGCCAGGTTCTGCTCGACGAGGAGGATGGTTGTCTCGCTAGAGATCCGCTCCAGTGCGTCGGCGAGCTCGCTCACCAGCTTGGGGGCGAGCCCCTTGGATGGCTCGTCCACGAGCAGGAGGTTGCAGCGATTGAGCAGCACCCGGCCGATGGAGAGCATCTGCTGCTGACCGCCCGACAGTGACCCGGCGCGCTGCTTTAGTCGCTTCTTCAACTCCGGGAAGAGCGAGTACACCTCGTCGTAGTTGGCGTCGGCGCTGCGTTCCGCGAGGCGGAGGTTCTCGGCGACGGTGAGGCCGGCGAATACGTCACGGTCTTCGGGCACGTAGCCAATGCCCAGGGCCACGACGCGGTGAGTGGGCCAGCCGCTCGTGTCCTGGGCCATGATTCTCACTCGCCCGGTGCGCGGAGAGAGGGCGAGCAGCGCGCGCAGGGTGGTTGTCTTGCCGACGCCGTTTCGACCCAACAGCGCCGTGACGCCTCCCTTGGGCACCGCGAGGCTCACTCCCTGAAGCACGTGTGAGCCGCCAATCGACACGTGGAGATCCTCCACCTCAAGGACGTCGCTCACAGCGGCTGTCCCAGGTAGGCGCGCTGGACGTCGTCGTTGGCGACGACCGCGGTCGGGTCGCCGTGGGCGAGCAGGTGTCCCGAGTCGAGCACCGCGATCGTCTGGGCCAGCCCGATGACGACCGCCATGTGGTGTTCGACGAGCATCACCGTTCGCCCCTCGTCGTGGAGGCGCCGGATCAGCTCGGTGAGCACGGGCACGTCCTCGCTGTTCACGCCGGCCATGGGCTCGTCGAGGAGCAGGACGTCGGCGTCGGCGGCGACGAGGATGGCCAACTCCAGCTTGCGCTTGTCACCGTGCGAGAGCGCGCCGGTCAGGTGCCAGGCCTGTTCCGACAGGCCCACGGTGCCGAGCGCGTCAAGCGCGGCGGCGCTCGCGGGGTCACTCAGTCGGGGCCGGTGCCAGAACCGGGCGCTGCCGCTCAGGTGCGCCTGCGCGGAGAGGCGGGCGTTCTCGAACACACTTTGGGAGTTGAAGAGGCTCGACGTCTGGAACGTGCGTCCAATCCCCAGGTGCGCTCGCCGAGCCGGTCGCATGGCGTTGAGTTCGCGGCCGCCGTACTCGATGGTTCCCGCGGTGGGACGGATGATTCCGCTCAGCAGGTTGAGAAGCGTTGACTTGCCGGCGCCGTTGGGTCCGATGATTCCCAGGAGGTGCCCTCGTGGCACGTCCAGGTTGATGTCGTCGAGGATCTCCACGCCGCCAACGTGGAACCCCAGGCCCGTCACTCGAAGAGCGAGGGCCTGGGGTTCGTCACGCGAGGTCATGCAGTGAGTTGGGGTCTCACGGGGCGAAGTGGGCGCTCACCGGGGGCGCGGTCTTGGTCGCCGAGAGCGTGGCGGTGGTCACGGGCACGAACGACCCGCCGATTGTCTTGACTAGCTGAACCTGGAACATCGGCTGCAGCATCGCGTGGTCGGAGGTTCGGATCGTCTGCACACCCTTGGGTGCGGAGAACTTCCAGTTTGCGAGGCCCTTGATCATGTTGTTCACGTTCGTCCCCTGACCAGTCTGCAGCGCGCGCACGACCATCTGAGACCACACGAATCCGTCGGCCGTGAATAGGTCGGGCACGCCCTTGTACTGCGAGGCCATGTGCTGGATCAGGTAGCTGTTCACCGCGTTGTGGGGTGACTGATACGTGTAGAGCGACAGGTAGTCGAAGTTCTGACCCGCGGTGCCGAAGAACGGGTACGTCGAGATGTTGGCGAGTCCGGTGACCACGTGCGAGCTCGTGAGCACGCCGTCGGCCGCCAGGTCCTGCAGGAGGGGCACCGCCGTCGATCCGGCCCAGGCGAGGAAGAGGATGTCGGGGGCGTCCTGCTGGACCTGCAAGGCGGTCGCGGTGAAGTCCGTGGTCGTGAGTGGCACGAGGTCATAGGTCACGGTGTCACCCAGGCTGGCGAACGCCGACGTGGCGTCGGTGACGTAGGACTGACCAAAGGAGTAGTCCTGACCAAGCACCAGGACCTTCTTACCGGTGCCGAGGGCCTTCACGTATGACGCCGCGGTCTGGACGTCCTGGTAGGTCTGACGACCCGAACGGAACGTGTACTTGTTGGCGCCGGTGATCTCGTCGTCGGCGGCGGCGCCGGAGATGTAGATCACCTTGTTCTGCGCGGCCAGCGGGAAGAGCTCGTCGGCGATACCGGAGTCGCCCGAGCCGCCGATGATCTTGTAGCCCGCACCAACCAAGCTCTTAAAGTCCGATACGGCCGTGGTCGGGTTGTCGGCGTCGTCTTCGACGGTCACCTTGATCTTGTGGCCGTTCACGGCGTTGGTTCCCTTGGTGGCGTACTCCATTCCAATGCGCATGCCCTGCATCCACTCCTGGACGTACGACGAGTACAGGCCGGTCGCCTCGGTGACGATGCCCACCTTGTACGGAGCCGCCTTGGCGGCGAGAGCCGTCGCGTTCGTGCCCAGCGTCAGACCCAGCGTGGCCGTTGCGACCGCCAAGGGTCCCACAGCCCATCGGAATGATTTCTTCATTGCCCCTCCCCGGTGCTGCCGCGTTCCCACGGCTTGAGTACCCGGAAGTAGAGCAGAGCCCGCTGGAAATGTCAAGTGATTCACCTGTCAGTTTTGCACTACGCTCATGTCGATTTCTTTCGGCAGTGCCGACGGAGGGGGTGGGTCATGAAGGAGCTGGAGCTCGACGGGAGCCCAGAGGACGTCGGAATGGACGCGGCGCGGTTGGCTCGAATCGGCCCGTACTTCGACGAGTTCGTTCGCTCCGGCCGCCTGAGCGGGTGGCTCGCCACCGTGGCGCGGTCGAACAAGCTGGTCTGGACGGGTAGCGGGGGTCATCGCGATCGGGAGCGATCGCTGGCGGTGACCGACGACACGATTTGGCGGCTCTTTTCAATGGCCAAGCCCATCACCGTGGTGGCGGCGATGATGCTCTACGAAGAGGGCCACTTCGACCTCAACGACGACGTCGGGCGTTGGATCGAGGAGCTGCGCGAGCCCCGGGTGTACGTGAGCGGTCCGGCCATGGCGCCCGTGACGAGGCCCGCGCGTGAGCCAGTGCGGGTGATTCACCTGCTGACCCACACCGCGGGCTTGACCTACGGCTTCCAGCACCTCACCCCCGTCGACGAGATCTATCGCACCAAGGGCTACGACGAGATGCTTCAGAGCTACCCCCCGGGCATTGACCTCGCGGGCGCGGTGCGCGACTGGTGCTCGGCCCCACTGCTGTTCGAGCCCGGCAGCGCGTGGAACTACTCCGTCGCGACCGACGTGATCGGTCGGCTCATCGAGATCTGGAGCGGCCAGCGCCTCGACGAATTTATCGAAGAGCGGATTTTGGGGCCGCTGTCGATGAGCGACACCGAGTGGTTCTGCCCGGAGGAGAAGTGGGACCGATTGGCAATGCTCTACGTCAACGTCTCCGGGCAGGCCCTGCCGGTCGCCGAGATCGCGAGTGTGGCAACCCGCCCACCCGCATTCTTCGCGGGAGGGGGCGGGCTCGTGTCCACCGCGCGAGACTTCCAGCGTTTCATGTCCATGCTGGTGGGCGGCGGCGAGGTGGGTGGGGTGCGCTACCTGTCGCGTCGCACGCTGGCGCTGATGACGAAGAACAATCTGCCCGGCGGCCACACGCTCGCTGACTTCGCCCTCGACTCCTTTAGCGAGGTAGGCCAAACGGGCGTCGGCTACGGGCTCGGGTTCTCGGTGGTGGCCGACCAGGTGAGCAATCGCAGCCTCGTCTCGACCGGCTCCTTTGCGTGGGGCGGCGCCGCGTCGACCTACTTCTGGGTCGACCCCGCCGAGGAGCTGGCCGTGGCCTTCTACGCCCAACTCCTCCCGAGTACGAGCTATCCGATTCGCCGGGGCCTGCAGCAGTTCGTCTACTCATCGCTCGTCTCGTAGGGTTCGCGCTCGGCGGCCATCTGTGAGGGTCGGCTCGATTGGTACTCTCGTCGTCGTGCCCGCGGTCCGCGTCGTTCGTCGGCGACCCCGGGTGGGACCACGCCCGTGAGTGCCGAGGTGCCGGTGCGCCCCGGGGCGCTCGGTCCGCCAGACCTCGACGGTGACGGTGAGGAGCGGGCCGCGGCACATCGCGAACGAAAGGGCCAACGCACGCGCCGCAAGCTCCTTGAGGCGGCTGAGCAGGCGTTCGGCGAGGTCGGTTATCACGACACCTCAATCGTCAAGATCACCGCCGCCGCCGACGTTGCGCAGGGCACCTTCTACCTCTACTTCGATAGCAAACGCCAGATCTTCGACGAGGTCGTGGCCGACCTCAACCTGAGGGTCCGCCACGCCATGTCCGAGGCGGCCCGTGGAGCGACCACCCGCCTCGAGGCCGAGAGCCTCGGGTTCGCCGGATTCTTCCGCTTCACCTCCGAGCACCCGGCGCTCTACCGCGTCATTCGCCAAGCGGAGTTCGTCTCTCCCCGGGCGCTGCGAAACCACTACGAAACCATCGTCGGCAACTACGCGCCGTTTCTGCGCGACGCGATGGAGACCGGTGAGGTCTCCGCGGGCGACCCATTGGTGTTGGCC
>JBOGFU010000282.1:0-5902 GCA_050743545.1 Acidimicrobiales bacterium
GCGCCGAGGTCGTGCTCGACCCGCGCACCGGCGCGGTGCTGTCGATGTACTCGAACCCCAACTTCGACCCCGCGCCGCTCGAGTCCAACAGCTACGCCGTCGCCGCGGCGGCCTGGAAGCGCGATACCACGCCCAACGTCCACGGCTTCGAGCCGCTGGCCAACCTCGCCACGCAGGCGAGGTTCTTCCCCGGGTCGTCGTTCAAGGTCATCACGACCGCGGCCGTCGTCGTGGGCAAGCCGGCGCTGTGGTTCAAGCAGTACCCGGAGCTCGTGACGACCAAGCTCCCCGACACCGACAAGACGCTCTCTAACTTCGGCTTCGGACGGTGCGGCGGCGACATCCCCGAGATGCTCCCCCCGTCGTGCGACACCGGCTTCGCGCTGGTGGGCCTGGACGTCGGCGCGCCACTGCTCGCCGCGACGGCGATGGCGTTCGGCTTCGACAAGGTGCCGCCCCTCGACCTGCCCGGCGTCCAGCCGGCCAACTTCCCGCCGGCGTCGTCGTTCACGTACAACCTGCCCGGGCTGGCCTACAGCGCCATCGGCCAGGAGGACGTCCAAGAGACCGCGCTGCAGAACGCGCTGGTCGCCGCGACGATCGCCAACGGTGGGGTTCAGATGGCGCCGCACGTCCTCAACTACGTCACCGCGCCCGACGGCACGATCGTCAAGCGCTACGCGCCCCACCCGTACCTCACCCCACTCACGCCGGCCGAGGACGCCCGGATCGTCCCCCTGATGCAGCAGGTCGTCACGTCGGGCACCGCCTACGGACTCTTCCCCTCCTGGCTCGACGCCGCGGCCAAGACCGGCACCGCCCAGATCGGCAACAAGGCCCAACAGCTCGACGACTGGCTCATCGCCTTCGCGCCGGCGACCAACCCGACGATCGCCGTCGCGGTCGTGATGCCCTATCAGCCGGTCTCGACCGAGGGCGCGACCGTCGCCGGTCCCATCGTGGCGTGTCTCGCCGAGGGCGCCTACGCCGTCCAGCACCACCAGCGCGCCACCAACACGCCCACGACGTGCAAGGGCTAAGAACGCCCCGAGGCGGGGCGTAGGCTGAGACCCACCATGGAGCCGGTTAGCGACCCCCGCGTCTACCAGCACCGCTACCAGGTGACGCACCTGATCGCGCGCGGGGGCATGGCGATCGTCTACCGGGCCCAGGACCTGCTGCTCAACCGCCCCGTCGCGCTCAAGATCCTCTACGACGAGCTCTCCAGCGACCCCAACTTCGTCGAGCGGTTCCGCCGTGAGGCCCAGGCCGCGGCCAACCTGAGCCACCCCAACATCGTGCCGGTCTTCGACTGGGGCGAGGACGAGGGGACCTACTTCATCGTCATGGAACTCGTCGAGGGCACGTCGCTGGCCGACCTGTTGCGCGGGTCGCGCACGCTCAGCCCGTCGCGCGCGGCGGTGCTCGCGGCCCAGGTCGCCGCGGCGCTCGGCTACGCGAACCGCAACGGCGTGGTGCACCGCGACGTCAAGCCGGGCAACATCCTCATCACCGCCGAGGGCCAGGTCAAGGTGACCGACTTCGGCATCGCCCAGGCGGTCGCGTCCGAGGACCACCTCGCCGAGGCCGGCTCGGTCATGGGCACCGCGACCTACTTCTCGCCCGAGCAGGCCGAGGGCGCCGCGGTCGACGGCCGCAGCGACGTCTACTCGCTCGGCGTGGTGCTCTACCAGATGCTCTCGGGGCGCCCGCCGTTCCTGGGCGACGCGCCGGCCGAGGTCGCCCACCAGCACGTCCACGGCGAGGTGCCGCCGATCACCGACTTCGTCCAGGGCGTGCCCCACGACCTCGACGCGATTGTCATGCAGGCGTTGGCGAAGTCGCCGGGACAGCGCTACCAGAGCGCCGACGAGCTGCGCGCTGACCTCATCCGCTTCACCGAGGGCCAACCCGTGCGCGCGGCGACCAAGGACCCCACGTTCTTCATGTCCGACGCGACGCGCACGGTGGCCGCGGTCTCGCCGGGCGAGCGCACCCAGTCGGTGCCGATGATGTCCGGTCCGCGCACCGACGTGCGCCGCCGGCGCTCCGTGCCCAGTGGGCTCATCGCGTCGATCGTCGTCATCGTGCTCGCCGGCGCCGGGCTTGCCTACTACCTCGCGTCGGGCAAGTCGGGCATCTCGTCGATGCCCGACGTCGTGGGCCAGCCGGTCTCCGCGGTGGTCGCCACGCTGACGACCGACGGCCTCAAGATCGGGACGACGATTCAGGTCTCGTCGGCCAAGCCCAAGGACACCGTCCTCACGACCGACCCCAAGGCCGGCTCCGCGATCGCCAAGGGCGACGTCGTCAACCTCACGGTGAGCCTCGGTCGGATCCTCACCCCCGTCACGGTGCCCGACGTCACGGGGCTCAACCTCTCGGCGGCGCAGAGCCAACTCGCCAACTCGCACCTCAACGCCAAGATCCACTTCACCAGCAACTCGCCGAGCACCAACGACCTACCCGACGAGGTACTCACCCAGAGCCCCAACGGCGGGGCCAACGCCCACACGGGCGACACGGTCACCTTGACCGTGCTCAACCCCAACTCGACCTTCCCGCTGCCCAACGTGCTCAACCAGAGCAACGTCCAGGCGGCCCAGGTCATGGGGGGCGCCGGGCTGGTCGTCGCGGCGGCGACGCCCAAGCAGTGCTCGGACACCGTCAAACAGGGTCTGGTCATGAACACCAACCCCGTGCCCGGCGCTCAGGTGAAGACGGGCTCGTCGGTGACCTTCGTCCTGTCGTCGGGCTTCTGCCCGGTCATCGTCAAGAGCGTCATCGGGGTCACGTCGTCGATCGCCACCGACACGCTGAGCCAGCAGGGCTTCGTGGTGGGCACGGTCACGACGTCGACCGGGCTCGACTGTTCGACCGCGAATTCGGGCACGGTGGACTTCCAGAGCCTCGCGCCGGGGACGACCCAGCCCTACGGGTCGTCGATCGACCTGACGGTCTGCCCCTAGGGGCCTCGCGCCCCCGCGTTAGGCTCGACCCCCGTGGCAACGTCGAAGCGCAAGGACTCGCGGTCAATGGGCCGCTACATGGCGCCCGAGGCGCGCGGACGGGTGACCGCGCCCAAGCCGGCCAGCGCGGACCACAGCCCCCACTGGTACGGCTGGCTGCTCCTCGACCTGCTGCTCTTCGGGGTGATGGTCATCACGCTCAACTACCTGCAGGTCCTGCCCGGGTCGGTCTCGCCCTGGTACCTCGCGATGGGGCTCGCGTCGATGTTCGCCGCGTTCTACCTCGCGACGCGCTTTCGCTAGGGGGCGGCGCCGCGACGTCGCCCGGAGCTCGCCGCGGCCCGCGCGAGCTCACGTCTCGCGGTGGACCTAGGCCGGCGCCCGCGCCACGCCACTGGGCTCGCGCCCCGCGAGGAGCCATCCGCCGAGCGCCGCGATGAGCGGCAGACCGACGAACACGATGAGCAGGTTGGTCGCGGGTATCTGGGTGAGGTCGCCCACCACGCTCCCGGTCTCGGGCTGCTGGGCGAAGATCGCCGCTCCGGCGACGTAGGCGCCGAGCGCGCCGAGCAGCGCGCCGAGCAGCGCGAGCGTGCCGGCCGACACCGCGGTGATCGTGCGCAGGGTGAACGGGCTCGCGCCGGTCGCGGCGAGGGTCCGCCGCTCGTCGGCCGACTCCGCGCGAATCAGGCCGATCGACATCGCGACCATGGCGAGCGCGATGAGCAGCGCCGCCAACGTCGCCCACCCGACGACCTGGCTCGACGTCGGCGCTTCGTTCTTGCTCTCCACGCTGAGCCCGGCCGCCGCCGCGCTCTGGCGGGCCGCCGCGACCTGCGCGCTGGTGATCGGTCGGGCGGTCACGAGGAGCCAGCCGGTCGTCGACTCGCTGGCGGCGAGACCGAGGGTCGACACCGCGTGCTCGGTGACGACGGTGTTGGGCGCCGACGTCCCGGCGGGCAGCGCCGAGACCGTCTGCATCACCGGGTTGGCGACGCACGACGACGCGGGGCACACGCGAGACAGCGGCCCGGTGGTCCCGCCCTTTCCCTGGGAGTGGTAGTAGTCGCCGTAGACGAGGAGCATCTCGGTCGTGGTGGCGAAGCCCGGGCGCATCGTGAGGACGTCCGCGTGGGCGTCGAGCGACGAGGCGGCGACGCCGAAGGCCGCCAGGAGCTGGGGGGTGGCGACGTAGAGCGGCCCGGAGTAGCTGCGCCCCGCCGCGTTGTGGTCGAGGTCCGCGCTCGTCGAGACCAGGGCGACGTCGTGGGTCACGTGCAGCGACGCGGCAATCGACCGCTGCGCGGCGAGCGCCGCCGCGGGCGACGTCGGGGTGGACGACTGGTTGGGGCCGCGTTGACCCGCGTAGACGATCAGCTGGGTGGACGTGAGGTTGGGCCCGACGTAGTCGAGCACGTTGGCGTAGCGCGCGGTCGTGCCGAGCATGACGATCATCGCGACCATGACCCCGATGCTGATCGCGGCCATCGTCGACGCCGAGCGCGCGCGGTAGCGACCGAGGTCGCGCAGCGCGAGGCGCGCCGCGAGTGGCGCGCGGCGTCCCGCGCGAGCGCCGAGCGAGATGATCGTGGGCGCCAGCAGCACGACGCCGACGATCAGCGCGACGAAGCCGAGGAAGAGGGGCAGCGTCGAGCCGTGAGAGCTCGCCGAGTCGCCCAGCAGGAGCACGGCGACCGCGCCGATGATGAGACCGGGCAGCGCGGTGCGGGTGACGTTCTTCGGCGGGGCCGGACGAGCGGCGAGCGCCGACACCACCGCCAGACGCGAGACCGCGCGCCCCGGGCGCGCCGACGCCAGCACCGGGGTGAGGAACGCGAGCACGAGCGCGGCCCCGACGGGTAGCCACGGCACCGCGAGCAGGGCGACGTCGTGGTGGTTGCTCGCGATGAGGTGGGGTCGGTAGGCGACCCACGTCGCGGCGCCGAGGACCGCGCCCAGCGCGGTCGCGATGAGTCCGACGAGCACGCCGTTGGTGCCCACGACCTGGCGCACGTGGCGGTCGGTCGCGCCGAGCGCTCGGATCATGCCCAGCGAGCGCAGGCGGCGCTGGGCGACCACGGTGAAGCCGGCGATGGAGACCAGCCCGATGAGCGACAGGCCGATCGCCGCGGCGAGCACGACGATGACCCCGGGGCCGAACTGCCCGGACGTCGACGAACGTCCCTGCACCGACGCCCCGCTCAGGTGGAGCGCGCGCAGGGCGTGATCGGACCCGTCGAACAGGACGACGACCTGACTGGGGTGGGCGACCTGGCCCGGCGCGACGAGCGCGAAGCTGTCGAGCAGGCTGAGGGGGTTGTCGACTACCCCGACGATCACGCGGGCGCCCCCGGCGTCGGTGAAGCTCTGTCCGACTCGAAGCCCGAGGTCGCTCGCGAGCGGGGACGACAGCGCCACCTGGTGAGCGCCGACGGGGTAGTGGCCGCTGACGAGCCGGAGCAGTGGCGCGCCGTACGCGCCGCGCGGGTCCTGAGCGCGAAGGTCAAACGTGGTCGTCGACCCCGGCACGCTAAAGGTGTCGTTCTCGATGACGTCGTCGCGGCCGACGGCGCCCGCGATCGACGCCAACTCGCTCGATAGGTGGGCGCCCGGGGTGAAGGTCAGCGCGTGATCGGCCGAGCCCACGCCGAAGTTGTCGGGCTGGGGGGCGTTGGTCGCGACCGTGGCGCCCACGACCGTCGCGGCGAGGGCCACGGCGATCATCGCGATGATGAGGACCTGCTGGCGCCACTCCCCGCGGAAGAGTCGCCACGTCCAGTGACGGATCGCGCGCCGACCGGGCCCCGCGGGGCCCGACCCGCTCACCGCGCCGCCGCGACGTCGTCGGTGACGCGTCCGTCGAGCAGGTGCACGACGCGGTCGGCCATCGCGGCGAGGTGGGCGTCGTGGGTCACGACGACCGCGGCGACCCC
>JBOGFU010000283.1:0-3477 GCA_050743545.1 Acidimicrobiales bacterium
GGCCTCGTCTAGCGGTTCGACCTCGACGAGGAGCTCGAGCTCACGGTCCTCGGCGGCGGCGAGGCGCTCGCGCACGGTGGCGAGCTCGCCGGCGACCGCGCTCAGCTCGCGCGCGCCCGCGGTCGACGACGCGAGCGCGCGGTCCAGCTCGGCCTCGCGGGCGCGCAGGCGCGACGACGTTCGCTCGGCCTCCTCGTAGGCGCCGCGCACGGGCTCCAGCGCCGCGCGCGCGCGGGTGAGCGCGCCGGCGAGGGTGCGCAGCTCGGCCTCCACGCCCGTCAGCTCGGCCTGCTCGGCCAGGTGGTCACCCTGGACGCGCACGCGCTCGATCCAGCGATCGGTCTCCATCAGCGCGCGCAGCGCGTCGGCGTCGCTCACGCCTCAGTCTCGCACGCCGCGCTCGATCGCGAGGCGCGTGACAATCGCGACCAGGTCGGGGGCGCACACCGCCACGGCGTCGGCGTAGTCAAACCACGCGACGTCGGGGCTCTCGCCCTCGCCCGGTCGCGGGTCGAGCGGCGGCGCGACGAGCAGGTAGCGAAGGTCGTAGTGGGTGTGCCCGCGCGGCCCCGGGTGAACGTCCACGTGAAAGATCCGCGGGGGGTCGACGTGGTGCGCCACCAGCCCGGTCTCTTCGAGGGTCTCGCGTCGCGCGGCGTCGGGGGCCGACTCGCCGGGGTCCACGTGACCCCCGGGCTGGAGCCACAGACCGAGGCGCCGGTGGCGGTGCAGCACGACCCCGCGCTCGGACACCACGAACGCCGACGCGGTCAGGTGATGGTCACTCGCCTCCTCGTCGAAGGCGTCGGGTCGGGCCAGGCGCTCAATCGTCGCCGCCACGGAGTCGACCTCGCGTTGGTCAGCGCAGGCGTGCGCGACGAGCTCGGCCGCGAGCTCGTCGGCGCTCACGACGAGTCGAGGAGTCGACGCACCGAGTCGGGTACGGGGATTGCGCCGCGCGCCATCGCGCCCGTGGAGAAGGCCTCGGGCTCGCCAAAGACGACCCGCGCGGGCACCAGCCCCGCCCACACCGCGAGGTTGGCGTCGTCGGCGTCGTCGTCGGTCGGCCCCGCGGAGACCTTGGCCGACGCCTCGTCGACGTCGACGCGCACGACGAGGGTCAGTCGGACCTCCGCGTCGGTCATCGCGCGCACCTCGCGGGCGCGACCGGGCAGCACCGCGTCGACGAGCAGGTCGAGCACGCGACGGCGCTCGGCGTCGTCGTCAACCGACGTCGCCCGGCCGAAGGCCACCGCCGAGCGGTAGGCGACGGAGGACTCGAAGCCGCTGCGCGCCAGGCGCAGCCCGTCGTAGATTGTCGCGGTCACGCACGCGCGGCCCGCGGCCAGGGTCGCGCGCAGCACGGCGTTGCCGGGGCTGCCGTGCAGGTAGAGCGCGCCGCCCTCACGCGCGCACAGCGTGGGCAGCGCGATGGCCTGCCCGTCGACGATCGCGGCGACGTGCACGAAGTGCGCGGCGTCGAAGATCGCGTAGATGGTCGCCTCGTCGTAGGCGGCCTTGGCGGGCAGGCGACGGACCCGCGTGCGGGGCCCCGGCCCGAGGTCGGCGCTCACGCGCGCAGGTCCCCGCCGAAGAACGTCCGCGCGGCGCCCGCGACCTCGACGTATCGCTCGAAGACCCGCGCGAACATGAGACCGCCGCGGGTCGACGCCTGGAAGACCGACACCGTGGGCGAGCCCGTGGCCTCGACCCACCAGGGCGCGACCGCGCACATCGCGCTGCCGGTGACGTGGTCCTCGGCGACACCGAGCCGCGGCGCGAAGACCCGGATCGACACGTCAACCCCCGGGCCGCCGTGGCACGCGGCGATGACGAGCGAGCACGGGACCAAGACGAGGTTGACGGGGTCGACCGCGAGCGAGCACAGCGCGTCGTAGTCCTCGACCACGGCGAGGACGCTCTGGGCGCCGGCCTGGAAGACCTCGCGCACCGCGCCGAGCGCGCCACCGAGCGCCGACGCGTCGAGGGGCTCGAGGTAGGTACGGGGCAGGTCGACGCCCAGCAGGCCGTCGCGCAGGCGACGCCCCGACAGGGGGCCCGCCCTCGTCTCAAAGACCAGGTCGCCCCCCGGCACGCCGAGCTCGGTGAGCAGCACGTGCAGCGCCGCGATCGTCGCGTGGCCGCCGAGGTCGACCTCGACCGTGGGGGTGAACCAGCGCAGGCTCCACGCGTCGCCGACGCGGCGAACGAAGACCGTCTCGGAGACCCCGAGCTCGAAGGCGATGCGCTGGAGCTCGTCGTCGGCGAGCGGCCGCTCGAGCAGGACCACCACCGCGGGGTTGCCGCGCTCGGTGTCGCCGATGAACGCGTCGACCCACCAGATGCGGTGGCCGAAACTGACGTTGACCATCTCCACCGCTAGAGCCTGCCACAGCCCCTCGCGGGACCTAGTGTTGTCCGGTGCGCGTGGCGACGTTCAACCTCCACGCCGGCGTCGACGGGTGGGGTCGTCGCACCGACGTGGTCGACGTCGTGGCCGACCTCGCCCCCGACGTGCTGATCGCCCCCGAGACCTGGCGCGGTGACGACGGCGACGACCTCTACGCGACGCTGTCGGCGCGCCTGGGCATGACGGGCGCCTTCGCCGAGCTCGCCCGCGCCGAGCGCGTCACGACGGGCAGGGGCGGTCGCGGCTGGCAGCCCTGGAACGCCCACCTGGCCGGCGAGCACGGCCTCTGCTTCAGCGAGCACCGCGACCTCACGGCCACCCAGCGCACGCGACGCGGCCTCGACGCCGTCGAGCACGGCGCGTGGGGGCTGAGCCTGCTGACGCGCCTCGAGGTCGTGGAGCTGCGCGTCGAGCCCATCGAACGACTCGCGCGCGAGCGCGTGCGCCGCGCGGTGATCGTGTCGCGCCTCGCCGAGAACGGGCGGGGCCTCTACGTGGTCGCGGTCCACGGCGCGCACCTCAGCCACGGCTCGCATCGCCAGTACGCGCGGGTGCGCGAGATCGTCGCCGGGCTCGACCCGGCGCTGCCGGTCATCCTGGGCGGGGACTTCAACTGCTGGCGACCACTGCTGCGGGTGTTCCTGCCCGGCTGGACGACCCTGTCACGCGCGCGCACCTGGCCCGCGCGCCACCCGCACTCCCAGATCGACCACCTCCTCGGGCGCGGCCCCTGGCGCGTCACCGGCTCGGGTTCGCGCGACGGCGGCAGCGACCACCGGGCCCTCTACAGCGACGTCGAGCTCGACTAGGTGAGCTCGACCCCGCGGGTCTCGGGCAGGCGAGCGAGCAGCGCGACGACCGGGGTCAGCGGCAGGAAGGTGACCAACGCCGCGACGCGCAGCGACGACGGCCCCGCGGCGTTGACCACGTCGCCGACCCAGCCAAAGACCGCGAGGCCGACCGACGCGCCCAGCACCGCGGCGACGATGACCCAGCCCGCGGCGGTCGCGCGCGTCGCCCGGGTGAAGACCTCGGTCGAGAGCGCGGTCGCCGCGGGGGCCAGGACC
>JBOGFU010000284.1:0-8941 GCA_050743545.1 Acidimicrobiales bacterium
ACACGCGCGCGAGTCGGTGCAGCAGCGTGACCGCGCCCGGGTCGTCGTCGCCCGGCCTCGTCTCGATCACCCCGGCCTCGACCATCGAGCTCATCAGGGAGCGGCCGAAGTCCGTTCGCACGATGACCAGGGTCCAGTCCCCGAACGCGCCGATGCCCCCCGTCGAGAGGTCGGCGTGCTCGGCGGCGAAGTCGGGGCAGCGCGTGCAGCCCTCCCGCGTGAACTCGTGCGCCTCCTTTAAGGGAACCTCGTGGTAGCCGCCGTCACGCGTCCAGATCTGGAACACGCCCTTGATGTTCATCTTGACGATGTCGGCGCGCGCCAGCCCGTAGCGGGCCTCGAAGAGCTGCTCGAAGATCGCGTCGTCGAACGTCTTGGAGCACAGCAGGCCGATCGTGAGGCTGAGGCGGCGTGCGACCTTGCCGGCCTTTCGCACCTGCATCGCCCCGGGCGCCGACGCGAGGCAGCCCATGCCCACGACCGCGATGCGCTCGGCGCCCCCCTCCACCGCGTCGTGGTAGGCGAGGAGATTGGCCGAGTAGGTGTAGCGCGACCCCGCGGTCGCGACGACGTCGTCGCGCGTGCGCGCGACCCGCGGCGTGGCGCGCCAGGTCGACCCGTCGCCCTCGAGCCCGCTGACGAGCGCGGCGTCGATGACGTCGCTCTCGAGCGCGTGGATGAGCAGCGCCGAGACGAAGCCGCCGTCCTGGCCCACCGCCTGGAGCTCGGGGTCGGTCGCGCGCGCGAGCAGCACGTCGCCCACGCCGTAGACCTCGTCGATTGAGCGCTCCCGCGCGAAGCGGTGGGTGTCGATCTCGCCCTCCCAGTTGCGAAACCGCGGGCACGCGCGCGTGCACATCGTGCAGCCCTTGATGCCGTGGGTGCAGTCGTCCGGACCCCCGTCGATGGGGAGGTGGAACGGCTTGTAGGCGCCGTTGGTGTCGTTGTACTCGAGCACCGGGTGCGGGCAGGCGATCACGCAGGCCGCGCAGCCCGTGCACAGCCCCGACGTCACGACCTCGGCGAAGAGCTCTTTCCACTGGGGCTTGTCGAGCGCCACGGGTCAACCCTAGGGGCCGGCCCCGCGAGCGCCGAGCGGTAACGTGCGCGCGGTGCCCGAGGCCCTCGAGATCGAGTCCTACCGCGGCCTCGCCGAACGCGTCGTCGGCGCGAGCGTCGCTCGCGGCTTCGCCGACGCCTACGTCGCGAAGAAGCTCAGCTCGCCGTCGGCGTGGGCTCGCGCGGTGCGCGGGCTCACGATCACCGCGGCGCGACGCCGCGGCAAGCTCCTCGTGCTCGACACCGACGGGGTGAGCCTCGGCGTCCGCTTCGGGATGACCGGGGTCTTGCTGCTCGATGACGCCGTGGGGGTCAACGGGCTCTTCTACGGCCCTCACTCGTACCAAGCCAAGTGGATTCGCGGCGGGCTGGTGTTCACCGACGGGCGAAGACTGGTGCTGCACGACCCGCGCCGACTCGGTCGCTTCGAGGTCGACCCGGACCTCAGCGAGTTGGGACCCGACGCGCTCTCGCTCACGCGACGCGAGTTCGACGCCGCGCTCGCCCACGGTCGCGGCGACGGCCCCGCGGTCAAGGCGCGCCTGCTCGACCAGTCGCGCGTCGCGGGGGTGGGCAACCTCCTCGCCGACGAGATGCTCTTTCGCGCGGGGGTCGACCCGACGACCCCGGTGGCGTGCCTCAACGCCGCTCAGCGCTCGGCGCTCTACCGCGCCTTCGGCCTTACAATGCGCGGCCTCACGCGTCGCGGCGGTTCGCACACCGGCGACCACATGGCGGCGCGCACCCCCGGTGGGCTGTGCCCGCGCGACGGCGCGACGATGCGCGTGGCGACCGTGGGCGGGCGCACGACCTACTGGTGCCCCGCGCACCAGCGCTAACCAGCGACCACCCTCGTACCTGGAAGAATGGCGTGATGTCGTCCTTCGTGTCGCACTACGGCTACCTCGGGCTGTTCTTCGCGTCGGTGCTGTCGTCGGCGTGCGTGCCCATCCCCTCGGAGGTTTTCTACGGCTTCGCCGGCGCGCTGTGCACGACCGCGCTCACCGGCCACGCGCGCTTTTCGCTCGCGGGGGTCATCGTCGTGGGCGCGATCGGATCGCTCGTCGGCGCGGTCATCGCCTACGAGGTGGGCCGCAGCGTGGGTCGCGCGTTCGTCGACCGCTACGGCAAGTGGCTGCTGCTCTCGCACCGCGACCTCGACTCCTCGGAGCGCTGGTTCGCCCGCTACGGAGCGATGTCGGTCCTCGCGGGCCGCGTGATCCCCATCGTGCGCAGCTTCATCTCGCTACCCGCGGGGGTAGCGGAGATGCCCCGAGTCAGGTTCGCGGTCCTCACGACCATCGGCTCGGCGGCGTGGGTCGCGCTCCTCGCGGGGCTCGGCTACGCCGCGGGGTCCAACTGGCGCCACGTGAGTCACGACTTTCACGTCGCGGAGTGGCCGATCATCGCGCTCATCGTCGTGGGCCTCGCCTACGGGCTGTGGCACCGCGTGCGCGGGCTCCGTCGCCAGGCTTAGGCGAGCGCCGCGCGAACCCTGTCGGCGTGGCCGTCGGCGCGCACGTGGTACCACGCGCGCTCGACCTTGCCCGTGGGACCGATGATGAACGTCGAGCGGATCACGCCGACGACGCTCTTTCCGTAGAGGACCTTGTCGCCCCACGCGCCGTAGGCGCTCATCACTCGGTGCGTCGGGTCGCTGAGCAGGTCGAAGCGCAGTCCGAACTTGTGGGCGAACGCCGCGTGCGACGCGGCTGCGTCGGGGGAGACGCCGAGCACGCGCACGCCCAGCGAGGCGAACGCGCCCAACGCGTCGTTGAACTGGCAGGCCTCCTTCGTGCAGCCCGGGGTGTCGTCCGCGGGGTAGAAGTACACGACCACGCGCTCGCCGCGCAGCGACGCGAGCGAGACCCTGTCGCCACGCTGGTTGGCCAGCGTGAACCCCGGCGCCCTCATTCCCTCGCTCAAGCGCGTCACCGCGACCTCCCGCGTTGCCATCCCCGCCACCGCGTAGACTAGAGACAGCTCTAGTTGAGCGTGGGCCCCCCTTCGAACCAGCGGTCTCGGGCCCGGCCGAGAAAAGACCGTTGTTCCGTGACGACCGACACCAAAGGGTCCGTGGCCGTGCCCGACTCCTACGCCACCACATCCACCTTCGCTGACTTGGGCGTTCGCGCCGAACTGGTCGACGAGCTCGAGCGCCAGGGCATCACGACCGCGTTCCCGATCCAGGCCATGACGATCCACGACGCGCTCGCCGGTCGCGACGTCTGCGGCAAGGCCAAGACCGGCTCGGGCAAGACCCTCGGCTTCGGCCTGCCGATGCTCCAACGACTCGCGGTGGGTGGCGCCGCGGCGCCGGCCCAGCGCCCGGCCAGCCCGCGCGGCCTCGTGCTCGTGCCCACGCGCGAGCTCGCGGTCCAGGTCCACGAGGTCCTTCAACCCCTCGGCGCGGCGCTCGGGCTCCGGGTCAACGCGGTCTACGGCGGCGCGGACATCGAGCGCCAGGTCCGCTCGCTCCAAAAGGGCAGTGACCTCGTGATCGCGACCCCCGGTCGGCTCATCGACCTCGGCGATCGCGGCGAGGTCTCGGTCTCGTCGCTCGACGTGCTCGTGCTCGACGAGGCCGACCGGATGGCCGACATGGGCTTCATGCCCCAGGTCGAGTGGGTCCTGCGTCGCATCGCCGACCGACCCCACCAGACGCTGCTGTTCTCGGCGACCCTCGACGGCGCGATCGACCGGCTCGTCAAGCGATACCTCACCGACCCCGTGTTCCACGAGGTCGCGTCGGCGACCCAGACGGTGTCGGCGATGGTCCACCACTTCCTCAACGTCCACCAGATGGACCGCGTCAAGGTCGCCGCGACGATCTGCCGCTCGTTCGACAAGACCCTGGTCTTCACGCGCACCAAGCGCGGCGCCGATCGCCTGGTCGAGCAGCTCGCCAAGGAGGGGGTCACCGCCGCGGCGATTCACGGCGACCTGCGCCAGAGCCAGCGCGAAAAGGCCCTCGCGGACTTCACCGCGGGCCGCCTGCCGGTTCTCGTCGCGACCGACGTCGCCGCGCGAGGTCTGCACATCGACGGCGTCGACTGCGTGATGCACTACGACCCGCCCGAGGACCAGAAGGCCTACCTGCACCGCTCGGGGCGCACCGCGCGAGCGGGCTCGACCGGGGTCGTGGTGTCGCTGCTGCTGTGGAATCAGGTCGTCGAGGCCGAGGTCGTCCAGCGTCGCCTCGCGCTCAAGCGGCCGATCGTCGAGGTCTTCTCCAACGACCCGCGCCTCAAGGATCTCGCGAGCTGGGAACCGTCGATGGCAGACTCGGTCCTGTGAAGAGGCCCGCGCTACCCGTCTTCAAGCACGACGGGTCGATCCAGCGCGCGCTGGTCGTGGTCGCCCACCCCGACGACGTCGACTTCGGGTCGGCGGGCACGGTCGCGCTGCTGACCAAAAAGGACGTCCACGTCGCCTACTGCCTGGTGACGAGCGGCGACGCGGGTGGTGACGGGTCGAACCACTCGCGAGAGGAGCGTTCGGCGATTCGCGAGGCCGAGCAGCGCGCCGCCGCGGCCGAGGTCGGCGTGACCGACCTCACCTTCCTTCGTTGGCCCGACGGCCAAGTCGAGGCCACGTTGCTGCTGCGCCGTGAGATCGCGCGCTGCATACGGTCGTTCAGGCCGGACCTCGTCATCACCCAGAGCCCCGAGCGCAACTACGCGCGAATCTTCGCGAGCCACCCCGACCACCTCGCGACGGGGGAGGCCACGCTGCGCGCCGTCTACCCCGACGCGCGGAACCCCCACGCGTTTCCCGAGCTCGCCCGTGAGGGCTTCGAGCCCCACACCGTGGCGACGGTGTGGCTCGCGGGCGTGTCGCCGACGATGGTCGTCGACATCACCAAGACCTTCGACAAGAAGATCGCCGCGCTCAAGCGCCACGAGAGCCAGGTCGGCCACCGCGACGACATCCACAAGGTCGTGCGCCAGTGGGCGCGGATGACCGCGAAGAACGCCGGTCTGGGCAAGGCGCGACTCGCCGAGGGCTACCGGGTGGTCCCCACGGCGTAGGCGCAGCCCCGGTCTACGCTGCGGCGATGGCCCGCCGCGCCAAGCACTCTGCCCCACCGCGCACCCGCGTTGGCCAGCGCGAGGCCCCCCGGGGGCTGCGCCAGCTGATGCTCGGCGTGAGCCGAGAGACCTTCCCGGTCGAGGTCCTCGCCGGGATCACCCTGCTCGCGATCGCGGTGCCCGAGCAGCTCGCCACCTCCCAGCTCGCCGAGGTGCCGGCCTTCACCGCGCTGATTGCCTTCATGGCCGCGACCCTGGCCTACCTGCTGCTCGGGTCGAACCCGATCATCTCGGTCGGCGCGGACTCGACGATCGCCCCGCTGTTCTCGGTCGCGCTGCTACGCCTCGCCCTGCCCGCGAGTGCGCCGTACCTCACCCTCGCCGCGACCACCGCGGTCGTCACCGGGCTGCTCGTCGCCGCGGTGGGCCTCGCGCGAATGGGCTGGCTCGCCGACTTCCTCTCGCTGCCGATCGTCACGGGGTTCATGGCCGGCATCGGCGTCATCATCGTGGTCCACCAGCTTCCCCGGGCCCTCGGCGTCCCCGGCGGTGGCGAGTCCGTCGCGAGCCGACTCAACGCGCTGGCCCACGAGCTCTCGGCGACGAGCGGGTGGTCGCTCGGCCTGGCGCTGGCCACCCTGGCGGTGATGGTGGTCGGCGAGCGGGTCAACCCGCGCTGGCCGACCGCGCTGGTGGCGGTCCTCGGCGCGACCGTCGCGGCCGGGGCGCTGCACCTCACCCACCACGGCGTGGTCGACCTCGGCGCGGTCACCGTCGGCGCGCCGACGTGGCGCCTGGGCGCGCTCAGCGCCCACGAGTGGGCGGTGGTCGTGACGACCTCGATCACCCTGCTGGTCGTGATCATCAGCCAGACCGCGGCGACCGCGCGCAACTCCGCCGACGAGATCGGCGCCGCCGACAACCTCGACCGCGACTTCATCGGGGTGGGCGTGGCCAACATCGCGGCGGGGCTCGCCGGGGCCTTCCCGGTCAACGCGAGCCCCGCGCGAACGTCGGTCGTGGGTCTCGCGGGGGGTCGCACCAAGCTCGCGGGGCTCGTCGCGCTGGTGGGCGTGGCCGCGCTGTCCCCACTCGTCACCTTCGCGCGCGACATCCCCCTGTGCGTTCTCGCGGGGGTGCTGGTCTTCGTCGCACTGCGCCTGGTCAAGGTGTCGCACCTCCACGCGGTGCTGAGAATCAGCCGAGTCGAGTTCGCGCTCGCGCTGATCAGCGCGCTGGGGGTCATCGTGCTCGGCGTCGAGATGGGCCTCGCGGTCGCGGTGGGGCTCGCGATCCTCGACCGCACGTGGCGCACGTCACGCCCCCAGATGATCGAGCTCGGCCGGCGGAAGGGCACGACGAGCTGGGAGCCCCTGGACCTCAAGTCGGTCGTGCGCGTCGATCACGCGCTCGCGGTGCTCTTTGACGAGACCCTCTACTTCGCCAACGCGTCGGTCTTTCGCCGCGAGCTCCACGGGCTCATGAAGAACTTTCCGGCCGCCCAGCACGTCGTGGTCGACGCGGTCGCGATGGCCGACATCGACTTCACCGGCCTGTCAACGCTCGCCGAGATCGTCGCCGACCTGGCTCACGACGACATCGACGTCTCGTTCGCTCGCGCCAACGACCGCGTCGAGCACCTGATCGGCTCCTTCAGCGACAAGGCGCTGCGTCGGATCGCGTTCTCCGACAGCGTCGACGCCGCGGTCGACCGCGCGCGCAGCTCCTAGCTCGCGCAGAGCTGGCGCAGCACGTAGTTGAGCACGCCGCCGTGGCGGTAGTACTCGGCCTCGGTCGCGGTGTCGACGCGCAGGCGCGCGTGAAAGCTCGACACCTCGCCGGTGTCGCGCGTCGCCACGACCTCGACCTCGGGGATCGTGCGGCCCTCGTTGAGCGGGCCCAGCCCCAGCACCGCGTAGGTCTCGGTGCCGTCGAGCCCGAGGCTCGCGGCGCTGTCGCCCTCGAGGTACTGCAGGGGGAGCACGCCCATGCCCACCAGGTTGGAGCGGTGGATCCGTTCGAAGCTCTCGGCGAGCACCGCGCGCACGCCGAGCAGGCGCGTGCCCTTGGCGGCCCAGTCGCGGCTCGAGCCCGTGCCGTACTCCTGGCCGGCGAGGATGATCAGCGGCGTGCCCTCCGCGGCGTAGGCCATCGCCGCGTCGAAGATCGTCATCTCGAGCGCCTCGGGGAGCTTCATCGTGACCCCGCCCTCGGTGCCCGGGGTGAGCAGGTTGCGCAGTCGGACGTTGGCGAGGGTGCCGCGCATCATGACCTCGTGGTTGCCGCGGCGCGCGCCGTAGCTGTTGTAGTCGTGGCGCTCGACGCCCCCGTCGGTCAGGTAGAGGCCCGCGGGCGACGTCGGTCGGATCGACCCGGCGGGCGAGATGTGGTCGGTGGTGACCGAGTCGCCCAGGCGCGCGAGCACGCGCGCGCCCACGACGTCGCTCACGACTCCCGGCTCGGGGCTGAGCCCCTCGAAGAAGGGCGGCCGCTTGACGTAGGTGGACCGCTCGTCCCAGTCGTAGGTGACCTCGTCGGACGCGGGCACGGCCTGCCAACGCTCGTCGCCGTCGAACGCCGCGGCGTAGCGGATCTCGAACATCGCGGGGCTGATCGACGCGCGCACCGCGGCGGCGACCTCGGCGTCGCTGGGCCACAGCTCGCTCAGCATGACCGGCGCGCCGTCGGTGTCGTGGCCGATCGGCTCGGTGGTGAGGTCGACGTCCATCGTGCCCGCGATCGCGTAGGCGACGACCAGGGGCGGGCTCGCGAGGAAGTTCTGTCGCACGTCGGGGTGGATCCGGCCCTCGAAGTTGCGGTTGCCCGACAGCACCGCGGCGACGGAGAGGTCGGCGCTGTTGACCGCGTCGCTGACCCCGTCGAGGAGTGGCCCCGAGTTGCCGATGCACGTGGTGCACCCGTAGCCGGCGAGGTAGAAGCCCAGCGCCTCCAAGGGCTCGACCAGTCGCGCGCGCTCGAGGTAGTCCATGACGACGCGACTCCCCGGGGCGAGCGAGGTCTTGACCCAGGGCCGGGCGGAGAGCCCGCGCTCGACCGCGCGCTTCGCGACGAGCCCCGCGGCGACCAGCACCGCGGGGTTGGAGGTGTTGGTGCACGACGTGATCGCGGCGATCACGACGTCGCCGTCGGCGAGGCGCTCGGCGTGCTCGACGCCCTTCACCTCGATCGCGTCGCGGCCCAGCGCGTCGCGGAACGCGCCGCGCGCGCCGCCCAGCGAGACGCGGTCCTGGGGCCGGCGCGGGCCGGCGAGGCTCGGCTCGACGGTGGCCAGGTCGAGCTCGCAGTACTCGGAGTAGACGGGGGCGACCGCGTCGGGGTCGTGCCAGACGCCCTGCGCGCGCGCGTAGGCCTCGACGAGCGCGAGCTGGTCGCGCGGGCGGCCGGTGAAGGCGAGGTAGTCGAGGGTGACCTGGTCGATCGGAAAGAGCGTGCAGGTCGCGCCGTACTCGGGCGACATGTTGCCGATCGTCGCGCGGGTCTCGAGCGACAGCGACCCCACCCCCGGGCCGTAGGCCTCGACGAACTTGCCCACGACGCCGTGGCGGCGCAGGAGCTCGGTGATCGTCAGGACCACGTCGGTCGCGGTGACGCCCTCGCGCGTCGCCCCGGTGAGGCGCATACCGACGACCGGGGGGATGAGCATCGACGTCGGCTGGCCGAGCATCCCGGCCTCAGCCTCGATGCCGCCGACGCCCCAGCCGAGCACGCCCAGCCCGTTGACCATCGTGGTGTGGCTGTCGGTGCCGAAGCAGCTATCGGGATAGAGCAGGCCATCCTTCTCGAACACCACGCGCGCGAGGTATTCGATATTGACCTGGTGGCAGATGCCG
>JBOGFU010000285.1:0-14712 GCA_050743545.1 Acidimicrobiales bacterium
CGGCAACCCCGAGCACCCCGAGGTCATGTGGCAGCTCAGCGAGGCCATCGACGGGCTCGCCGGGGCCTGCGACGCACTCGGGCTTCCGGTGATCGGCGGCAACGTGTCGCTCTACAACGAGAGCGACGGCGCCGACATCGACCCGACGCCGGTGCTCGGGGTGCTGGGGCTCCTCGACGAGCTCGTCGCGCCGCCGCCGGGCTGGTCGTGGCGACTCGGCGACGCGGTCGTGCTGGTGGGCGCGCGGGCCGCGGCGGGCGACAGCGACTTCCCGTTGGGCGGTTCTCGCTGGGCTACTCGACGCGAGCGACGCGGCGGACGGCTGGGCTCGCTGGACGTCGCCCAGCTCTCGCGCACGGTCGCCTTCGTCGCGGGTGAGGTCGCGTCGGTCTGCGCGGGCGCGCCCGGCGACCTCTCGGCGGTCCACGACGTGAGCGGGGGCGGGCTCGGCGTCGCGCTGGCCGAGGTCGCGGCGGCCTCGGGGGTCGGCGCTCGCGTCACGGGGGTGAGCGAACACGCGGAGCTCTTCACCGAGACCCCGGGACGCTTCGTGGTGGCGACGAGCGACGCCACCGCGCTCCTCGCGCGCGCCGGCGCCGCGGGGGTCCCCGCGCAGGCCGTGGGCACCGTCGGGGGGGCGTCGCTCGTCGTGGGAGAACTGGTGGACGTCGCGGTCGACGACATCGTTCGGCGGCGTTCGGGCGCGCTGCCGGTCATGCTCGAGCTCTAAGACGCACTCCTCAGCTCGTCGAGGACCTCGTCGGGAACGACCAGGTCACCTGACGCGCCAAGGCCCAGCTGGACGTTGTGCTTGAAGAGGCCGTGGTAGTCGGACCCGCCAGTCGGGACCATGCCCGCGTCGCGCGCGATCTTGACCATGAGCGCGCGAACCTCGGGGGTCGTCCCGCCGTAGCGGGCCTCGACGCCGACGAATCCCCGGTCGCGTAGGGACGACACCACCGCGGGCATGGTCGTGGCGACCGCGTCCAGCGACGCGTTCTCCAGATAGTTGAGGTGGGGGTGGGCGATCGAGAACTTCGTCGCGGCGCCCCCCGCGGCGACCGCGTCCTCGATCGTCAGCTCGGTCTTGGGCAGGTAGGCCCGTCCCCGGTCGCCGAGCCAGTCGCGAAAGAGGCGAGACCAGTTCTCCGGTGAGCTCTCGCCGACGACCTCGGGGTGCAGGTCAAACATGGCCTGGGCGAAGTGGGGACGCCCGACCGAGAGCTCGTGGTGGGCGCGAGCGATGAGGTCGTCGTAGGTGAGTCGGGTGAAGCCCAACCCGTGGAGTCGCTCGAGCAGGCGCCTGTTGCGCGCGACGCGGTCCGCGCGCAAGCTGCCCAGCAGCGCCTGGAACGCGCTGTCGGGCTCCAGCGGGCAGAAGTAGGCGAGCACGTGGACCGAGCGCGGGATCTCGACCCCGTCGCGCCCGCGTCGCGGGAAGGCCTCGTCGACGAGCGAGACCTCGACGCCCACGACGTGCTCGACCCCGACCTCCGCGCAGGCCGCGGCCATCACCGGCGCGCTCTCGGTCGTGTCGTGGTCGGTCAGCGCGATCGCGCGCAGCCCGGCCCCGGCGGCGAGCCGGGCGAGCTCGCCGGGGCTGTCGGAACCGTCCGAGAAGTTCGAGTGCGTGTGCAGATCGATCACCCGGGCAATCTACCGAGGCCCCGTCAGACCCTCGACCAGCGAGTCGGTCGCGCGCCCGTACACTGAACGTCGTGCGCGAGGCCTGCGGGGTGGTCGGAATCGTGGCCCCCGGTCGGGACGTCGCGCCGCTGTGTTACGACGCGCTCTACGCGCTCCAACACCGTGGCCAGGAGTCGGCGGGCATGGCCGCCTACGACCGCCACCAGATCACCGTGGTCAAGGACAACGGCCTGGTGTCGAGCGTCTTCTCCGACGCGACCCTGCGCGCGCTGCCCGGCTCGGTCGTGATCGGCCACACGCGCTACTCGACGTCGGGCTCGGCCAACTGGACCGCGGCCCAGCCGGTCTACCGCGGTGCGGGTGCGTCGGGGTTCGCGCTCGCCCATAACGGCAACCTCACCAACGTGCCCGAGCTCGCCGAGGCCGCGGGGCTCGAGGTCACCGCGATGCTCTCGGACTCGGACCTCGTCGCCGAGCTGCTCAGCCGCGAGGTCGACGAGGGCGCGACGCTCAGCGAGGGGCTCGCGCGCGTCCTGCCGCGCGTCACCGGGGCGTTCTCCATGGTGCTGCTCGAGCCCGGTGCGGTCCACGCGGTGCGCGACCCCTTCGGGCTGCGCCCCCTGTGCCTCGGGCGCCTCGGCACCGCAGACGCCCCGGAGGGCTGGATCGTGGCCTCCGAGACCCCGGCGCTCGACCTGGTGGGCGCGGCCTTCGTGCGCGAGGTCGGCCCCGGCGAGCACGTCACCATCACCGCCGACGGCGTGACGAGCGCCCAACTCCTCGAGCCCGCGGGCGACAAGGAGCGTCTGTGCATCTTCGAGTTCGTCTACTTCGCGCGCCCCGACGCCTACCTCATGGGCCACCAGGTCCACTCCGCGCGCCGACGCATGGGTGAGCTCCTCGCCGTGCAGGCGCCCGCCGTCGCCGACGTGGTGACCGGGGTTCCCGACTCGGGCGTGCCCGCCGCCGAGGGCTACGCCAAGGCGTCGGGGATCCCCTTCGGCTACGGGTTGGTGAAGAACCGCTACATCGGCCGCACCTTCATCGCGCCCGACCCCACCGCGCGCGCGGCGGGGGTGCGACGCAAGCTCAACCCCCTACGCGAGAATATCGCCGGGCAGCGTCTCGTCGTCGTCGACGACTCGATCGTGCGCGGCACCACGACGCGCGCGCTGGTCACCATGCTGCGCGACGCCGGGGCCGCCGAGGTTCACCTACGGATCTCCTCGCCGCCCTTCGCGTGGCCCTGCTACTACGGGATCGACACCCCCACGCGCGAGGAGTTGCTCGCGGCGACCCACACCCCCGCCGAGATCCGCGACTTCACCGGCGCCGACTCGCTCGAGTACATCACCCTGGAGAACCTGCGCGCCGCGATTGGGCTCGACGGCGAGTGCTGTGACGCCTGCCTGACCGGCGAGTACCCCGCGCCGGTGCCGGTCGCGCTCGGGCGCGCCGGTGAGCGCTGGTGACCCGGCTCCTCGACGTCGCGTCCGGCGGACTCACCTACGCCGCGGCCGGCGTGTCAATCGACGCGGGCGATGACGCGGTCGCGCGAATCCGCTCGCTCGCCGACTCGACCACGCGCCCCGGGGCCCTCGGCACGGTGGGCGGCTTCGGCGGGCTCTTCGACCTGGGCGCGCTGCGTTACCGCGACCCGGTGCTCGTGGCCACGACCGACGGCGTCGGCACCAAGATCAACGTCGCGCGCGAGGTGGGGCGCTTCGACACCATCGGTGTCGACCTCGTCGCGATGCTGGTCGACGACCTGGTGTGCGTCGGCGCCGAGCCACTCTTCGTGCTCGACTATGTCGCGGTCGGTTCGCTCGACCCCGCGCGAGTCGCCGAGGTCGTGGCGGGCGTCGCCGAGGGCTGTCGCGTCGCCGGCGCCGCGCTGCTCGGCGGGGAGACCGCCGAGCACCCGGGGGCGATGAAGCCCGACGACCTCGACCTCGCGGGATTCGCGCTCGGCGTCGTCGAGCGCGACCGCACGCTCGGCCCCGAGCGCGTGCGCGCGGGTGACCGCCTGCTAGGCCTACCCTCGACCGGGCTTCGTTCCAACGGCTACTCGCTCGTGCGACGCGTCTTTGGCAGCGACTACGGCGCGCTGGACCGGCCCGCCTACCCCGGCGCCACCGTCACGTTGGCCGACGAGCTGTTGCGCCCGTCCGTGATCTACGCCCCGGCGGTGCTGTCGCTCACCCGAGACCTCGGCCTCGGGGTCCACGCGGTGGCCCACGTCACGGGGGGTGGGATCGTGGGCAACGTGCCGCGGCTGCTGCCCGACGGTCACGACGCCGTCATCGACATGGAGTCCTTCGCGACGCCCGAGATCTTCTTCGAGGTCCAGCGACGGGGCTCGGTGTCGGCCGACGAGATGGTGCGGGTCTTTAACTGCGGGCTCGGGATGGTGGTCGCCGTCGACCCCGAGGTCGCCGACGCCGCGGTGTCGCTCGCGCGCGCCGCGGGGCACGCCGCGTCGCTCGTCGGCGAGGTTCGCGCGGGCCGTGGCGAGGTGGTGTTGGTGTGAGCGACGCGAGAGAGCGCGTTCGCGAGCACCTGCTCGAGCACTCGGTGCGGCGCGGGACCTTTACCCTCAAGTCGGGCCGCTCATCGACGTGGTTCATTGACTCCAAGCAGACGGTCTGCGACCCCGCGGTGATGGTCGACGTCGCCGACCTGGTCCTCGCGCGGATCCCCGACGACGCGACCGCGATTGGCGGGCTCACCATGGGCGCCGACGGGGTCAGCTTCATCACCGCGGGTGTGGCCGCGACGCGCGGGCGCGAGCTCCGCGCGTTCTCGGTGCGCAAGGAGGAGAAGGACCACGGCGCCGGGGGTCGGATCGCCGGCGCCCTCGTGCCCGGCGACCACGTCGTCGTTACCGAGGACACGGTGACGCGAGGGACGAGCCTGCTCGAGGCCGCGCGGGTGGTCACCGACGCCGGCGCGCGCGTCGTGCTCATCCTCGCGGTGGTCGACCGCGGCGGCACCGCGGCGCGGTTGGCCGCGGCCGAGGGCTGGGAGTTCGACGCGCTCTTTGGTGCGCCGGACCTCGGCTTTGAGTTCGAGGGCGCCTAGCCCACTTCGTCACCGCGCTCGGCGAGGGGCCGGGCGACGAGCCAAAAGGGGGACACGATGGCGAGGCTCTCGTACACGGCGATTGTGTCGCTCGACGGCTACGTCGAGGACCGGCACGGCGACTTCTCCTGGGCCACGCCCGACGAGCAGGTGCACGCGTTGGCCAACGACCTGACTCGCCCCCTCGGCACGCACCTCTTGGGGCGTCGGATGTACGAGACGATGCTCTACTGGGAGGGGGTGTCGAGCGAGTCCGACGACCCGCCGGTCGCGCGCGAATTCGCCGAGATCTGGCAGCGCGCGGACAAGGTGGTCTACTCGACGACGCTGGCGGCACCGGCGAGCGCGCGCACGCGCCTCGAGCGCGACTTCAACGTCGACGACGTGCGCGCGTTCGTCGACCGCGCCGAGCTCGACGTCGCCGTCGCGGGTGCGACCCTCGCCGCCCACGCGATCCGCGCCGGTGCCGTCGACGACTTCCACCTCATCGTCGTTCCCGTGATGATCGGCGGGGGTCGGCGCGCGCTTCCCGACGACGCGTGGGTCGACCTCACCCTCGTCGAGGTACGACGCTTTGACTCCGGGGTGGTCTACCTGCACTACACGACGGCGCGATAGCCCCCGGGCCGCTAGCGCCGTCGCGCGCGTACCATCCGTCACGTGCCGGTGAGAGCGGTCGTCCAACGCGGGCCCAAGGGCAAAAGGTCGGTCGCGTTCGCGCTGGACTGGCCCGGCTGGAGTCGCGGCGCGGCGACCCCCGACGCGGCCCTCGCCGCCCTCGCGTCCTACCGAGATCGCTACCGGCCGGTCGCGGAGTTGGCCGGCGGGGCTCGCCGGCTCAGCCCCGCCGGGGCGATTGTCGTCGTGGAGGACGCCGTGGGCACCGGGTCGACCGACTTCTGGGGCATCTCCTTCGCGCCGTCGAGCCTCGAGGGCGATCCGATGCCCGTCGCGGCCTTCGAGCGCCACGTCGCGCTGCTGCGCGCGTGCTGGTCGTACTTCGACGACGTCGCGGCTCGCGTCTCGCCCGAGATGCGTCGGGGCCCGCGCGGGGGCGGGCGCGACCGCGACGAGATCATCGCCCACACCCGGCGCGTCGAGAGCCAGGACTTCGCCAAGCGGCTGGGGCTTCGAGTCCCCGAGGGCACCGCGCTCGCGACCCGCGGCCTCGGCTCCTACCGCGACGCCTACGTGGCGGCGATGGGCGCCTACCGCAACGGCGAGGTGAGGCCCATGCGCTCGTGGACGCTGGCCTTCCTCATCCGCCACAGCGCGTTTCACGTGATGGACCACGCGTGGGAGATGGAGGACAAGGACCTATCGCGAGACTCGGTGTGACGCGCGACGGCGGCGGACGCCGGCGTCGGGTGGTGTTAGGTTTTCGCAACACTTCACTCAAGGGGGCTCGCGAATGTGGGCACAGCTCATCACGATGCGTCTCAAGCCGGGCAAGGACGCCGAGTTGGCGACCCTGCTGGAGGCACTGCGCGACACCGAGCAGCCGGGTTCGGGGCTCATTCGCTCGACGACCATGCGAGACCAGAGCGACCCCCTGCGCGTCTACACGCTGGTGGTATTCGAGAGCGAGGCGCGGGCTCGCGAGCGTGAGAACGACGCCCGGCGAGAGGCGGGGCTCGCCTCCGTGCGCGCGATGATGGCCGAGGTCATGGACGGCCCCGCCGAGTTCACCAACCTCGACGTGGTCACCGAGGGCTGACGCCGCCGCTGCTTGACATAGATAGGGTGGCCCCGATGGCAACCGCGTCCGGACGATCAACGGGCGGCGACGCGCTGGCGGCCGCGAACATCACTCAGCGGATCCACGACGTCGGCGGCTGGCGCGGAGAGACCCTCGCGCGACTGCGCCAGCTCATTCACGACGCCGACCCGGGGGTCGTCGAGGAGTGGAAGTGGGTCAAGCCCACCAACCCCGGGGTCCCGGTGTGGTCCCACGACGGTGGCCTGTGCACGGGGGAGTCCTACAAAGAGGTCGTCAAGCTCACGTTCTTTCGGGGCGCGGCGCTCCCGGATCCCAAGGGGCTCTTCAACTCCAGCCTCGAGGGCAACGTGCGACGCGCGATTGACTTTCGCGACGGCGACAAGATCAACGCCGTGGCGTTCAAGGCGCTGATACGCGCCGCCGTCGCCGCCAACGCCGCGGTCGTGGCCGAGCGCGCGTCGAAGAAGAAGAGGTAGCCCCGACCCGCACCCGGCGTCTCGCCGGCACGAGCGCCTCGCCCTGATGGTCACGCGTCGTCGACCCGGTATCGGTGTGGTTGAATCCCAGACGACGCGGTCACGCGGCGAACGGGGGGAGCGAGATGTGTCGACGAGGACGACGTGGGTCGATTCACGTCGCCTCGCTCGAGGGCCCTGCGTGACGAGCGACGGCGACGTGGCCTACGACGTCGACACCGACCCACGCCGGGTCGATCTGGACGTGGTGTGGGGCTTCCTGTCCACCGAGGCGTATTGGAACCGCTGGCGAACCCGCGCGGACGTCGACGACCAGGTGCGCGGGGCGTGGCGCGTCGTCGGGGCCTACGCCGTCGCGACCGGAGACATGGTCGGGTTCGCTCGAGCCGTATCGGACGGCGTCAGCGACGCCTACTTGGGCGACATGTTCGTTCTCGCCGCGCATCGTGGTCGGGGGGTCGCGACGCGGATCCTCGCCGCGATGATTGACGACGGCCCGGGGCGTGACTTCCGATGGTTCTTGGTGACGAGCGACGCTCACCGCCTCTACTCACGGTTCGGCTTTGTCGCCCCGGACGACCGCGTGATGGTGCGAGCGCCCGCGGCGCGCGGCTGACGCGAGAGCCCGTCTCGCGGCCCCGCGGGGCCGCCTTGCACGGTCGCGCCGAGTACTGTGCCGGAGGCGGTGCCTATCCCATCCCCCGTGGAGCGGGCACCGGCGAGGCAGTGAGAGTGACGACCGATGACCCAGAGGGGGCCCATGCTCGAGTTTCCAACTATCACCCACGTCGCGCTGACCGTGACCGACCTCGACCGCAGCGTCGAGTGGTACGGGCGACTCCTTGACTCGTCGCCCGTGCTCGACGAGGACACCGGTCCCTTCCACCACGTCGTGTGGCTCCTCAGTGGCCAGACCCTGCTCGGGCTCCACGCGTTCCCGGACCTCGCCGACGCGTCGGGGTTCGACGAGCGCCGGGTCGGTCTCGACCACCTGGCGTTCCAGTGCGCGAGCCGCGACGAGCTCGAACAGTGGAAGGCCCGGCTCGACGAGTTGGGCATCGCCAACGGGGGGATCGTCGACGCGGGCTACGGCTCAGGGCTGTCGTTCCGTGACCCCGACAACATCGCGCTGGAGTTCTTCGCACCACCGTCGTAAGCGCCGCGGCGACGCGCCGCCTAAGTGGCGGACTCGACCGCGACCTTGAGCATTCTCATGCGCTTGCGGCAGTCGGCCTTGCCGACGAGTGGAAAGAGCAGTGGCACCATGAACGCGGCGAGACCCGTCATAGGAGGAAACTCGAGCCGGAAGGTAACGACGGTGCCAGGGCCCCGCGCGCGAAACGTGAAGAGGTTGTCGAAGTCACCGAGTGCGTCGTGGGCGACGAGATGGAATCTCTCGAACGGAACGACCTCGGTGACCTCAACGTCCATCTCGTGGTCCTTCTCGCCGGGCACCCAGCCAACGGATTGATAGCGAGCGCCGACCGAGTTGGGCTCGCCCGAGACGAGTTCGACGCGGTAGGGCCTGGGCGACCACTGCGCGTGGCGCGTGATGTCGGCGACCCACGGCCAGACGCGCTCTGGCGCCGCGTCAAGGGTGATGGGAAAGCTGCCCTGAGCGACCACGTCGGACCTCCCGGTGTCGTTGCATCACCCCACGTTGGGGTCACCGAGCGAGTTCAACAGGTCGCAGCGCCACTGGGCCCGCGCGGGCGCGTTCTCCTCGGGTGAGCGTCCGAGGCGAACGACGACCGCGTCGAGCGCCGGCGCGACGCAGATCATCTGACCCTCGTAGCCCGACGCCCAGTAGGTGCCGTGCTCGTCGCCGGTCACCCACCAGTGCCACGAGTAGACCTCGTCGGTGTCGTCCTCCACGCTGAGGGGCCACTGGGCGGTGTCGGCCCAGGCCTGGCTGACCAGGCGGCGACCGTCCCACTCCCCGCCGCGAAGGTAGAGCAGGCCGAAGCGGGCGAAGTCGAGCGCGGTCGCGTGCACGAACGTCGACGCCACCCACGTGCCGGTGTCGTCGAACGTGGCGCGCGCGCTCGACATGCCGAGCGGGGCGAAGAGCCGCTCGTTGAGGTAGTCGCGATACGGCTCACCCGGGCCGACCTGGTCGGCGACGATCCGGCTGATGATGTTGCTCGTGGCGCTCGAGTAGTTGAAGTGGGTCCCCGGGGGGTGGGCCAGCGCGAAGCTCGTCGCAAAGCCCGCCACGTCGCCCTGCCCCGAGCCGAAGAGCATCTCGACCACGTCGCTGTGGCCGTTGAGGTCGTAGCTCTCGATGAACCCGAGACCGTCGCGCATCGACAGGAGGTCGGCGAGTCGAATCACGTGACGGGGGTCGTCGCCCACGTCCCACTCGGGCACCAGTGCCTCGTCGTCGGGGTCGAGCAGCCCGTCGTCGACCAAGGTGCCCACGACGAAGTGCAACATCGACTTGGCCATCGACCACGACAGCAACGCGGTCGACGCGGTGACCGGTTCGGGGGGTCGATCAAAGAACGGCACGGTGCCGCCGTAGCGCTCGGCGACGACGCGACCACCCTGGACGACGACAACCGCCTGGGTCTCCGCGAGCTCGGGGTCGGTGAAGGCTCGTTCGACCGCCGCCGACAGCGCGCCCGGCCGGGCCGCGTCGCCGGTCGGCCACGCGTCGCTCGGCCAGGGGACGCCCGGCGGCTGGGGCGCGTAGCTCGGGGTGATGTGCGGCAGGGCGGTCACCGTTACCTCACCGTACTTGGGCCACGCGGGGGTGTCGCAGCGCGTCGGTAGGTTGCCCCGATGGCCGACCCCGCTGAGATCTACTGCTACTGCGTCAGACCGAGGGGCCGGTCGCGGGTGGCCAGCACCTACCTCGTCGAGCGGCGGCCCGGGTCCAAGGTCGTGGCGCGCATCGAGCCCCTCGGCGACGTGCGCACGACCGCGCCGGAGGCCGAGGTCCTCGCGCTGGGGCTGCGGCGGCGCCTGTGGATCACGGGCAAGTGGCGCGCGACCCGCAGCGGGCGCCACTCGCTCGTCGCGGTGCGCGCGCTGCCGCGCACCGCACCCGCGACGCCGCGGCTCTAAGTGGTCGAGACCGGCGTCGATCCGGTGACCTCACGCTTTTCAGGCGCGCGCTCTACCAACTGAGCTACTCGACCATCCCCGTCACCTCCGGTGACGAGCGGACCTGACGGGATTTGAACCCGCGACCTCCGCCTTGACAGGGCGGCGTGCACTCCGAGCTGCACCACAGGTCCTTGACGCCCGGTATGCCCGAGGCGCGAGGGCCAAGTCTATACCGCTGTCCCCTCGCTCCCTCGGGGCCGCTTCCTAGGATGGAGCGTGCCCGCCGCGACTGTCGACCGTCGTCGCGAGCGGCCGTGACCACCGGCGTCCTGCTCGCGGTCCTCGGCGCCGGTGCGCTCCATGCGGTGTGGAACGCGATGGCCAAGTCGCTGCCCGACCAGTTCGTCGGCTTCGCTCTCCTCAACGTCGCGTCGATGCTCGTGTGCCTCGTCGCGTGGCCGATCATCGGATTGCCGCGCCCGGGGGCGTGGGGCTACCTCGTCGCGTCGACGGCCTGTCACCTGTCCTACGAAGGCTTCCTCATGGCGTCGTACCGCCGGAGCGACTTCTCCGCGTCGTACCCGGTCGCGCGTGGCGCGGCGCCGGTCTTTGTCTCGCTCGGCGGGCTCGCCTTCGCCGGCGAGCACCTCGGGCTGCGCGCGGGCGCGGGGGTCGCGGTGGTCGTCGCGGGCATCGTGGCGCTCGCGGCGACCAAGAATCGATCGGCCCAGGCGCGCCGACACCTCGTGTGGGCGGTCGCCACCGGCGCGGCGATCGCGACCTACACCGTGGTCGACGGGCTGGGCGTGCGCGTGAGCCACGACGCGCTTCGCTACGCGGTCGCGCTCTTCGCGCTGCAGTCGACGATCTGGGTGGTGGGTGCGCTGGCCCGAGGAGGCGCCGCGTGGTGGCCGGAGCGTGGCGTCGCCGTCACGGGCCTCGCCGCCGGCGTGCTGTCGATCGTGGGCTACGCGGTGGTGCTGTGGTCCCAGCAGCGCGCGCCCCTCGGTGAGGTGAGCGCGCTGCGAGAGACGGGGGTCCTGTGGGCGGCGGTGATCGGCTCGCTGGCGTTCAAGGAGCAGCGGCTGCGTCGCGTCGCGCTGCCCGCGGCGATTGTCGTGGTGGGCGTCGCGCTGCTCAGCGGGGCCTAGCGCTTGCGCTCGACGAGGCAGAACGGGTGTCCCACGGGGTCGAGGTAGACGCGAAAGGTGGTGCCCGGCTGGTGGTCGGCCTTGAGCGCGCCGAGGGAGAGGACGAACGCCTCGCCGGCGTCGAGGTCGTCGACGTCAAAGTCGAGGTGCAGCTGCTGGGGGACCGCGCCCTCGGGCCAGGTGGGCGCCACGTGCGCGGCCACCTTCTGGAACGCGATCGTCGGTCGACCCTCGTTGAGAAGCTCGATCCAGTCGACGTCCTCGGGGGGAAAGCCGTTGAGGGGCTCGACCTCGAGGCCGGTGAGCCGCGCGTAGAAGTCAGCGAGGGCCAGTGGGTCCGGGCAGTCGAGGGCGACCAAGGAGTAGGTGGGCGTGTCCATCGCCTCAACATATCCGGGGGCCGTCACTCCTTAGTGAGTCCACGCCGCGTTCTCACGGTCCCCTTACCTTGGCGCGGCACCATGCAGTGGTCGACGGTGGCGTGCGTCCTCAGGTCGAGGGCTAGCGTGGAGCCGTCGTAAGAGGAGGCCCTCGTGCCAGGTCCCGGTCCGTTTCGTGTTCACATGTTCTTCAACGGCCCGGGCAACGGCTGGTGGATCGACAGCACGATCTTGATGGTGCTGTTCTGGGCCGCGATCATCCTGATCGTGCTCGCACTCTTCCGTCACTACGGCGGTCACCAGCACGCCCACGCGCCCGCGGCCCCCGCCGACCAGGCCGCGCTCGACGTGTTGAAGATGCGCCTGGCCAAGGGCGAGATCACCGAGGAGGAGTACAAGAGCCGCTCCGACCTCCTCCAGGCACCGCGCTAGCCCCTCGGGATGGTCAACGCAAGCCACTGGGACACCGTCCACGCGCTCCCCGCGCACGAGCGGAGTTGGTACCAGCGCGAGCCCGAGGTCTCGCTTCGTCTCATCGAGTCCGTCGCGACGCGTGAGTCCGCGGTCATCGACGTCGGGGCCGGGCGGTCCATCCTCGCCGACCGCCTGATCGCGCGCGGCTTTGGCGACGTCACCGTGCTCGACCTCAGCCGCGTCGCGCTGGACGCGCTGCGATCTCGCCTGGGTCACGCGGTTGCCTACGTCAACGCCGACGTGACCGCGTGGGAGCCAACTCGTTGCTACGACGCCTGGCACGACCGCGCGACGTTCCACTTCCTCGGCGACGGGGATGAACGACGGCGCTACGCCGCGAGCGCGGCGGCGGCGCTTCGCCCCGGCGGCCACGCCGTGATCGGCGCCTTCTCGCCCGACGGGCCCACCGCGTGCTCGGGGCTGAGCGTTGAGCGCTATTCGCCCGACGCGCTCGCCGACGCGTTCGAGGACGACTTCACGCCGGTCGCCGTCGAGCGAGAGGCCCACGTGACCCCGGGCGGCGAGACCCAGTGGTTTACGTGGGTGGTGCTGAAGCGAACCGGAAGTTGAGTGCGAGCCCGCCGAGGGGGGAGCGCGACGTCGACATCGATCCACCCAAGGCGTGCGCGATGTCGGCCATGATGCTCAGCCCGAGCCCCGACCCGCCCGCGGCGCGTGAGCGTGCGTCGTCAAATCGCCGGAAGCGCTCGGGGGCCTCGCCGTAGGCGTCGTCGGGCAGCCCCGGACCGCCGTCCTCGATGGTGAGCGTGACCGCTCCGTCAACGCGCGCGAGTGCGACACGGGCTGGGTCGTGCGGGCCCGTGTGGCGCGCGACGTTGGTCAGCGCGTTGACCAAGATCCGTTCCAGGTAGTCGCCGCGGCTGGCGATGACGATCCCGGGTGCGATGTCGCTCGTAATCGGACGGTCGGGCTGGTCGTGGGTGAAGTCGGCGGCGGCCGCGACGACGAGCGAGCTGACGTCCACCGCGGCGGGCTCGACCACCGGCAGCTCGTTCACCTCGGCGAGGAAGAGAAGGTCGCTGACCAGCTGGTCCATTCGCGCGACCTCGCGCGACATGCGGTCGATGGCGCGCGCGCGCACGTCCTCGCTGACCTGGTTCGAGCCCAGCAGCTCCACGTAGCCCCGCACGACGGTGAGCGGCGTGCGCAGCTCGTGGCTCGCGTCGCCGATGAAGCGTTGGGTGACCCGCGCGAGTCGCTGCTCGGCCTCGATGGTGGACTGGAGTGACGCGACCATATGGGCGAGCGACGCCTGCAGCTCTCGAAAGTCGCTGCTCGACCCCGGCGAGGGGACCACGTGGGCGAGGTCGCCTCCGGCGACGTCACCGGCGTAGTCGATGAGTCGGCGCACCGTGCGCAGGTCCCGCTCGAGGATGAGGCGCGCCGCGACCGCGAGCACCAGCGCGCCGAGCACGCCCACCACGACGGTGCGCTCGACGAGCTGGTGATTGGTGCGCGCGACACTGGCGGTCGACGCGGCGACGACGAGGTAGTCACCGCCACCGATGTTCATTGACCGATAGCGAAAACCGGGCAGGTCGGGGCTGGAGCGCACCGTCGCGAGTGACGCGTGGACGTCATCCAGGCTCGGCCGTCGCGACATCGCGACCGCGGCGGCGACGATCTGGGTGACGTCGTCGCGCGACCCGACGACGTCGAGGGTGAGGCTGTAGTTGTTCTCCTGGAGGGTCGCGACCGCGTTTGACAGCGCGGTGAGGGGGTGGCCCTGACCGCTGGCGATGACCGCGTCAATCGTCGAGTCGAGCTCGGCGTAGCTGGCCCGCGTGCTGGTGTGCACCGCGTAGAAGCCGACGAGCGCGGCGACCGCAGTGGTCACGATGACCAGCAGGATCGTCAGGCGCGAGGCCAGCCTCATGGGCCGACGGGGTCGACCAGCTTGTAGCCCACCCCGCGCACGGTCACAATCGGCGCGAAGCCGTCGCGGTGGACCTTTTTGCGAAGGTAGGAGATGTAGGTGTCGAGCACCGAGGTCTCGGAGTCAAAGTCGATTCCCCAGACGTCCTTGAGCAGCTGCTCGCGAGTGAGCAGCCGGTTCTTTCGCGCGAAGAGGGTCTCGAGCAAGTGGAACTCGGTCGCTGACATATCGACGACCTCGCCGTCGAGGGTCACCTCGTGTCGGTCCACGCTCATCGTGAGGGGTCCACACCTGTACTCCTCGCCAAGGTCGGTTGGCGCGGTGCGGCGAAGGATCGCCTCCACCCGCAACATCAGCTCCTCGAGCCCGAAGGGCTTGCGCACGTAGTCGTCGGCGCCCACGCGCAGGCCCCGCGTCACGTCGGGCGCGGCGTCGCGCGCGCTCAGGAGGAGCACCGGGGTGTGCTCGTCGCGCTCGCGAACCGACTCGACGAAGCTGAAGCCGTCGACCGTCGGCATATTGAT
The DNA here is from genome assembly GCA_050743545.1 of Acidimicrobiales bacterium. Lineage (GTDB taxonomy): Bacteria > Actinomycetota > Acidimicrobiia > Acidimicrobiales > RAAP-2 > RAAP-2. Next base: position 14,402 of record JBOGFU010000285.1, read on the forward strand.
GTCGACGATGCACAGGTCGAACGACCCCAGCCGGAACAGGCGCAGACCCTCGTCACCGTCGTTCGCGGCCTGGGGCTCGTGGCCCGCGATCCGCAGCGCGTCACAGAGCAGGTCACGCACCCCGGCCTCGTCGTCGACCACGAGAATCGCTGCCACGTTCCCTCCGTTGAGTCGGGGCCAGCGTAGTGAAGCCCGCCGCCGCGGGGGAGACCCACCGGTGTTTCGCACTCGTCTAGCGGTGGACTCACAGCAATTTCACAGTCGTTACCGGTATCGTGACGAGCGACACGAGGGGTTGGATGATGTATAGG
>JBOGFU010000286.1:0-8876 GCA_050743545.1 Acidimicrobiales bacterium
GACCGGTGGTCTGCTGGTCGGAATTCTGGCCGACCCCAAAATGACCGAGTACGGGCTCACCGGTGCGCACTACAAGGGCGCGGGGGGCTTCTCGGTGGGCGGGTGGTTCTTCACCCACTCCTTCCACCAGTTCTGGGAACAGTTCCTGGCCGCGGCGTGGATCATCTGCTTCACCGCGGTGGGCACCGCCGTGGTCTTCTATATCGTGAAGCTGGTGCTGGGTGGACTGAGAGAATCCGACGACGTGCTGGCCCTGGGCGACGTCGCGATCCACGACGAAGAGGCCTTCCCCGAGCCGACCTTCGGCGAGCCCATATTGACCCCGAGCCACAGCCACAGCGACAACGTCTAAGGAGAAGAGATGAAACTGGTCACCGCCGTTGTCAAGCCGTTCAAACTCGACGAGGTGAAGGTCGCGCTCAAAGCCGCGGGGGTGTCGGGGATGACCGTGGGCCAGGTCCGCGGCTTCGGCCGCCAGGGCGGCCACATCGAGATCTACCGGGGCCGCGAGTACGAGTTCGACTTCGTCGACAAGATCCGCATCGAGGTCGTGTGCACCGACGAGCAGGTCGACGCAGTGCTCGACCAGATCGTCACCGCGGCGCGCACCGACACCGTGGGCGACGGCAAGGTCTGGGTCACCGACGTCGAGAAGGTCGTGCGCGTGAGGACCAACGAGCGGGGACCCGAGGCGATCTAGCCCGCCTGGCGCGCGACCGCCTCGGCCGCGGCGGCCGCGGCGGCTGGGTCGCCTAGGTAGGCGGCCTCGATGACCTCGAGGTCCTCGTCGAGGCGCACGCGGTAGGGGATCCCCGTGGGGATCTCGAGCTCGGTGATCTCGTCGGGGTCGATGTGCTGGAGGATCATGCGCAGCGCGCGCAGCGAGTTGCCGTGGGCGACCACGAGCACCGCGCCGCCGCGCACCGACTCACTGCGCAGGTCGTCGGCGAGCACGTCGCGCGCGTAGGGCGCGACGCGGGCCACGACGTCCTTTAAACACTCGGTCGCCGGGATGAACTCCGCGGGCACGTCGCGGTAGCGCGGGTCGGTCGCGACCGAGCGCGGGTCGCCCGCGGGCATCGGGGGCGGGGCCACGTCGTAGCTGCGCCGCCACTGCGCGACGCGCTCCAAGCCGAAGAGCGCCGCGGTCTCCTTCTTGTCCTTGCCCGTCAGGTCCCCGTAGTGGCGCTCGTTGAGGCGCCAGGTGCGCTTGACCGGCAGCCAGCTGCGCCGCGCGTCGTGCAGCGCGATCTCGGCGGTGCGGATCGCGCGCGTTAGCACCGACGTGTGCACCACGCGCAGGTCGAGGCCCTCGTCGGCGGCCAGCAGTCGGCCGGCCTGCGCGGCCTCCGCCTCGCCGACGTCGTCGAGGTCGACGTCGGTCCAGCCGGTGAAGAGGTTGAGCTGGTTCCACTCCGAGCGGCCGTGGCGCAGCAGGACGAGGTCGGGCACCACCGCATGGTACCGAGCCCGAGGCCAAACCTTTCCGTCGGCTGGCATACTCCAGGCGTGTTCACTGACATCGCCCCGGCCATCGCCGCGCGCATGCGCGAGCTCGAAGAGCGCGACGCGCGCGATCGCGACGACGGCACCGCGCACTTAGAGCGCCTGCGCCAGGTGCCCCCCGAGACGGGGCGGTTCCTCGCGCTGGTGTGCGCGGGGGCTCCCCCCGGCGAGGTCGTGGAGGTCGGCACGAGCGCGGGCTACTCCACGCTCTGGCTCGCGCTGGCCTGCCGCGAGACGGGGCGACGCCTCACGACCTACGAGCTCCTCGCTGCCAAGGCCGCGCTCGCGCGCGAGACCTTCGCGCTGACCGGGGTGGGCGACGTCGTCGACCTGGTGGAGGGCGACTTCCTCGACGCCGCCGGGGGCGCGGGACCGGTCGGCTTCTGCTTCCTCGACGCGGAGAAGGACGTCTACTCCGCGGCCTACGACGCGCTGGTCCCTCGCCTGGTGCCGGGTGGCCTCCTGGTCGCCGACAACGTGATCAGCCACGCCCACGAGCTCCAGCCCCTGGTCGACCGAGCGCTGGCCGACGACCGCATCGACGCCGTCGTGGTGCCCATCGGCAAGGGCGAGCTGGTCTGTCGGCGGCGCGGGACCCCCTGACGGCTCCTGATTCGCCTGGTCAAAGGTGATGGAGTAAGAATTGCGTGAGAACGAGTAAGTTTTCTTGACAAGGAGAGGCTCAACTTAGTACACTGGTATTCGGACATACCGCCCCCCGGAAGGTCCGTCGGGCGGCACTAAGGAGCATCTTCATGGCTAAGGCCGTAGGCATCGACCTCGGGACCACCAACTCGGTCGTCTCCGTTCTGGAGGCGGGCGAGCCCGTCGTCATCCCCAACGCCGAGGGCGGTCGCACGACCCCGTCGGTCGTCGGCTTCTCCAAGACCGGCGAGGTGCTGGTCGGCGAGGTCGCCAAGCGACAGGCGATCACCAACCCCGACCGCACGATCCGCTCGGTCAAGCGCCACATGGGCGAGAACTGGTCGGTCGACATCGACGGCACCAAGTACACCGCGCAGGAGATTTCCGCGCGCATCCTCCAGAAGCTCAAGCGCGACGCCGAGAGCTACCTGGGCGACACCGTGACCCAGGCGGTCATCACCGTGCCGGCGTACTTCAACGACGCCCAGCGCACCGCGACCAAAGAGGCCGGCCAGATCGCCGGGCTCGAGGTCCTGCGCATCGTCAACGAGCCGACCGCGGCCGCGCTCGCCTACGGGCTCGACAAGGGCACCCACGAGCAGACCGTGCTCGTCTTCGACCTCGGGGGTGGGACATTCGACGTGTCGGTCCTGGAGATCGCCGAGGGCGTGTTCGAGGTCAAGTCGACCCACGGCGACACCCAACTCGGTGGCGACGACTGGGACGACGCGGTCATGGCGTGGCTGGTCAAGACCTTCAAGGACACCGAGGGCGTGGACCTGTCGGCCGACAAGATGGCGGTCCAGCGCCTGAAGGAGGCCGCGGAGAAGGCCAAGATCGAGCTCTCGAGCGTGCAGGAGACGCAGATCAACCTGCCCTTCATCACCGCGACCTCCGACGGCCCCAAGCACCTCGATTTGAAGCTCAGCCGCGCGACGTTCAACGAGCTGACCGCGCACCTGGTGGAGAAGTGCCGCAAGCCCTTCGACCAGGCGATCGCCGACGCCGGGCTCACGGTCGACAAGATCGACCACGTCATCTTGGTGGGCGGCTAGACGCGGATCCCCGCGGTCCAGGAGCTGGTCAACAAGGTCACCGGCAAGGAGCCCAACAAGGGCGTCAACCCCGACGAGGTCGTCGCGGTCGGCGCGGCGGTCCAGGCCGGCGTCTTGAAGGGCGACGTGAAGGACATCCTGCTGCTCGACGTGACCCCCCTCAGCCTCGGCATCGAGACCAAGGGCGGCGTGATGACGCGCATCATCGAGCGCAACACCACGATCCCCACGAAGAAGAGCCAGATCTTCACGACGGCCGACGACAACCCGCCGAGCGTCGAGGTCCACGTGCTCCAGGGCGAGCGAGAGATGGCCAACTACAACCAGACGCTGGGCAAGTTCCAGCTTGTCGGGATCCCACCCGCGCCGCGCGGCATACCCCAGATCGAGGTCACCTTCGACATCGACGCCAACGGCATCGTGCACGTGTCGGCCAAGGACACCGCGACCGGGGCGACCCAGTCGATGACGATCACCGGCGGCTCCGCGCTCTCCAAGGACGAGATCGACCGCATGGTGCGCGACGCCGAGGCCCACGCCGAGGACGACCGCACGCGGCGCGCGGAGGCCGAGGTGCGCAACAACGCCGACAGCCTCGTCTACTCGACCGAGAAGCTGCTGCGCGACCAGGCCGAGTCGTTCCAGGGGAGCGAGCGCGATGACGTGGAGGGCGCGCTGGGCGAGCTCAAGACCGCAATCGCCGGCACCGACGTCGACGCGGTGAAGTCCGCCACCGAGCGCCTGCTCACCGCGAGCCAGGGCTTCAGCCAGCGCCTCTACGAGGAGGCCGCCAAGGCCAACGCCTCGCCGGGCGCGGGGTCGGGCTCGAGCGCGGGCGACGACGACATCGTCGACGCCGAGATCGTCGACGAGTCGTGAGCGGCGAGCGCGCCGACGACGCCGGCGCGCCGAGCGACGCGGAGCTCGCCGCCGAGCTCGACGTGATAGCCGCCGACGTCGCCGACGCGCGCAACGCCGCCGAGCGTCAGCGCGACGAGTACCTCGACACCCTCCAGCGCCTCCAGGCCGAGTTTGAGAACTACCGCAAGCGCGTCGCGCGCGCGTCCGAGGAGTCGGCGCAGCGCGCCGCGGGTGACGTGGTCGCCAAGCTCCTCGTCGTGCTCGACGCGTTCGACCTCGCCGCGGCGCACTTCGCGTCGCTCGAGGGCGGACACTCCGACGAGGCGGTCGCGCTCGCGCAGGCCGCGGGGCTGATGCTCTCGACTTTGGCCAAAGAGGGCCTTCAACGCGTCGACGAGGTCGGAGTGGCCTTCGACCCGACCATCCACGACGCCGTCGCCCATGAGCCCGGCGACGCCGGACCGGTCGTCGACGCCGTGCTGCGCGCGGGCTACCTCTGGCGCGGCGGGGTGCTGCGCCCGGCGATGGTGAGGGTCAAGGGATAGATGGCCGATCGCGAGTGGTTCGAGAAGGACTACTACAAGGTCCTCGGGCTGAGCGACTCCGCGACCGACAAGGAGGTCACCCGGGCCTATCGCAAGCTCGCCAAGCAGCTGCACCCCGACACCAACCCCGGCTCCGAGGAGCGCTTCAAGGAGGTGTCGGTCGCCTACGACGTGCTCGGCGACGCGACCAAGCGCAAGGAGTACGACGAGGTGCGCCGCCTCGGCCCGACCGCGGCCGGCGCGGGCCCCGGCGGGTTCAACTTTCAGACCGGGGACTTCACCGACCTCGGTGACCTCTTCGGCGGGCTCTTCGGCGGGCGTCGGCGCGCCGCCCAGCGCGGGGCGGACCTAGAGACCGCGCTGCACCTGGGCTTTCGTGACGCGGTCGTCGGGGTCACGACGACCGTCACCCTGCCCAGCGCCGAGGCCTGCCACACCTGCGGCGGTAACGGCGCGGCCCCGGGCACGGGCTTTTCAACCTGCGAGCGCTGCGGCGGGCGCGGGGTGCTCAACGACGACCAGGGCCCCTTCGCGATGTCGACGATCTGCCCGGTCTGTCACGGGCGCGGTGGGGTCATCGTCACGCCCTGCCCGACCTGTCACGGCACGGGTCGCGAGCCGTCGGCGCGCCGGGTCAACGTGCGCATCCCCCCCGGGGTCGTGGAGGGCCAGCGGATCCGCCTCAAGTCCAAGGGCCAGCCGGGCGCCAACGGCGGGCCGGCCGGCGACCTCTTCGTCGACGTCCACGTCGAGGCCGACGCGCGCTTCGCGCGCAAGGGCCGTCACGTCACGACGACGGTCAGCGTGCCGGTGACCCGCGCGATGCTCGGCACGACGGTCGAGGTCCCCACGCTCGACGACCCCGTCACGCTGAAGGTCGCCGCGGGGACCCAGTCGGGCACGACCCTGCGCGTGCGCGGGCGCGGGGTGCCCGCGTCGGGCAAGCACGCCGCGGGCGACCTGCTGGTGACCGTCAGCGTGACCGTGCCCGCCAAGCTCACCAAGGAGCAGCGCGCGATCGTCGAGCGCCTCGCGACGAGCCTGGGGGAGGACGACGGTGGCTGAGCACGACGAACGCCACGCGGTCTACGTGATCTCGGTCTTCGCCGAGCTCGCCGGGGTCCACCCCCAGACCCTGCGCAACTACGAGCGCAGCGGGCTGCTCGCCCCGAAGCGCACGTCGGGTGGGTCGCGGCGCTTCTCCGACGAGGACCTGGCCGCGCTGCGGCGCATCCAGGAGCTCACCGGCGAGGGCGTGACCCTAGAGGGCGTGCGACGCATCATGGAGCTCGAGGCGCGCCTCGCCGACGCGCTGGCGCGCCTCGCCGACGCCGCGCGAGCCGCCCAGAGCGACGTCGACGCGACCCATCGCCAGTACCGGCGCGACCTGGTGCCGGTGAAGAATTCGCTGGCGGTCGTCCTCAACGCCGCGCGCCGGCGTCGCGACGCCTAAGCGCCCCGCTCGGCGGTCGCCCCCACCGCGGGACCGTAGAGTTGCCTCGACGCGGAGGCGACGACTCATGCCCTATCTCAACATGGACGTGGCGCAGAGCCCGCTCGAGCTCATTGGCCACACCCCGATGGTGCGCCTGGGCAAGATCGGCGAGGGGATCGCCTGCTCGCTGATCGCCAAGATGGAGACGACCAACCCGGGGGGCAGCTCCAAGGACCGCCCGGCGCTCTACATGGTCGACGCCGCGGAGCGCGAGGGGCTGTTGGGCCCGGGCTCGACGATCATCGAGCCAACGAGCGGCAACACCGGGGTTGGCCTCGCGATCGTCGCGGCCCAGCGCGGCTATCGCTGCGTCTTTGTCATGAGCGACAAGATGGCGCCCGAGAAGATCGACGTGCTGCGCGCCTACGGCGCGCAGGTCGTGGTCTGCCCGACCGCGGTGCCCCCCGAGCACCCCGACTCCTACTACTCGACCGCCGAGCGCCTCACGCGCGAGACCCCCAACTCGTTTCGCCCCGACCAGTACTCCAACCCCCACAACCCCGAGAGCCACTACGCGACGACCGGCCCCGAGATCTGGGAGCAGACGCGCGGGCGGGTCACCCACTTCGTCGCCGGCGCGGGCACGGGGGGCACAATCTGCGGGGTCGGACGGTACTTGAAGGAGCAGAACCCCGCGGTGCGCGTCGTCGCCGCGGACCCGGTCGGGTCGGTCTTCTCCGGCGGCGCGGGGAGGCCCTACCTCACCGAGGGCGTCGGCGAGGACTTCTGGCCGGCCAACTACGACCCGAGCGTCATCGACGAGGTCGTCGCGGTGAGCGACGCCGACGCGTTCGCGATGGCGCGCGACGTGACGCGCCGCGAGGGCCTGCTCATCGGCGGGTCGGGGGGCACCGCGGTCGCCGCGGCGCTGCGCGTCGCGACGGCCCAGGGCGCGGACGCGGTGGTCGTCGTGCTGATCCCCGACTCGGGGCGCGGCTACCTCTCCAAGGTCTTCAACGACCAGTGGATGACCGACTACGGGTTCTTGCGTCCCCACGTGGGGCTCGACGCGGGCGACGTGCTGGCCGCCAAGTCGAGTCGCTCGGGGGGACGCCTGGCCGACCTGGTCCTCGTCACCGAGGACGCGTCGGTGCGCGACGCGGTGTCGCGGATGCGCGACGACGACGTCTCCCAGCTGCTGGTGACCGTGACCGACGAGCTGCCCCTCGCCGCGAAGGAGGTCTCCGGGTCGCTCTCCGAGCTCGGCGTGCTCGTCGCGACGACCCACGACCCGAGCGTTCTCGACCTCACCGTCAAGGAGGTCGCGGGCCCGCCGATGCCGATGATCGGCGTGGGCATGACGGTCTCGGAGCTGACCACGAGGCTGTCGACGTCGCCGTCGGTGCTGGTGCTCGACGGCGGGCGCCCCGTCGGGGTGCTGACGCGCAGCGACCTGTTGGGATTTCTTCAGGAGAGGAGCGGCGCGTGAGCGGATTCAACACCCGATCGATCCACGTGGGGTCCGAGCCCGACCCGGTGACGGGCGCGGTCAACCCGCCCGTGTTCCTACCGTCGACCTACGCCCAGGACGGGGTGGGGCGTCCGCGCTTCACCGACTACGGGCGCGTCGACAACCCGACGCGCGCGGCGCTGGAGGCCTGTCTGGCGGGGCTCGAGGAGGCCCGCCACGGCGTGGCCTTCGCGTCGGGGCTGGCCGGCGAGGACGCGCTGCTGCGCACGCTGCGCCCCGGCGACCACGTGATCCTCGGCGACGACGCCTACGGCGGGACCTTCCGGCTCATGACGCGGACCTTCGCCGAGTGGGGGCTCGAGGTCACGACGGTCGACCTCTCGAACGCCGACGCGGTCGCCGCGGCGTTCACCGAGCGCACGCGAGTCCTCTGGGTCGAGACCCCGAGCAACCCCATGCTCAACGTCGTGTCCATCGCCGGCGCCGCCGAGCTCGCCCACGAGCGCGGCGCGCGCCTCGTCGTCGACAACACCTTCGCGACTCCCTACCTGCAGCGTCCGCTCACCCTCGGCGCCGACGTCGTGGTCCACTCGACGACCAAGTACGTGGGCGGACACTCCGACGTCATCGGCGGCTTCGTCGCGACCAACGACGACGAGCTCGCCGCGACCCTGCGCTTCCACCAGTTCGCGATCGGCGCGATCCCCGGGCCCCTCGACTGCTACCTGCTGGTGCGCGGGCTCAAGACCCTCGGCGTGCGGATGGACCGCCACTGCACCAACGCCGCGCTGGTCGCGGGGTTTCTCGTCGACCACCCCGCGGTCGAGCGCGTCTACTACCCCGGCCTGGCCGACCACCCCGGCCACGACGTGGCGGCGAGTCAGATGGACGACTTCGGCGGGATGGTCAGCTTCACGGCGCGCGGCGGGGTCGACGCCGCGCGCGCGGTGTGCGAATCGACCACCGTCTTCACCCTCGCCGAGTCCCTCGGCGGCGTCGAGAGCCTGATCGAACTGCCCTCGCTGATGACCCACGTCTCGACCCACGGGTCGTCGCTCGCACCGCCGGCGAGCCTGGTGCGTCTCAGCGTGGGGATCGAGGACGCGGAGGACCTGCTCGCTGACTTGGCGGCGGCGCTGGGCTAGGGGCCTCGACGCATCGACCACCGGCGACGACGTCGCGGCGACACCGACCGCGTCGCCGGCGCGTCGTCGACGTGTACCCGACGCTCACCCCACGCGCGGGCTCGGGGGCCGCGCGGGCCTCGCGTAGACTGAAGCCCTAACGAAGCCTCGAGGGAGACTCGTGCCCGCAACCGTGGTGGTCGGAACCCAGTGGGGGGACGAGGGCAAGGGCAA
>JBOGFU010000287.1:0-4286 GCA_050743545.1 Acidimicrobiales bacterium
GGTCCTGGAAGACCATCGCGACCTCGGTGCCCCAGTACTTGCGCTTCTCGGCCTCGGAGACCCCGACCATCTGATGGCCGTTGAGCAGCACCGAGCCCGTGACGGTGACCCGCGCGCGCGGCTGGAGGCCCATGATCGTGCGCGCGAGCACGGTCTTGCCCGACCCGGATTCGCCGACGATCCCCAGGGTCTCGTGGCTGTCGACGTCGAAGCTGACGTCGGCGACCGCGGGCAGGTCGCCCGCGGCGGTCGAGAACGTCGTCGACAGCCCCTCGACGGTGAGCAGGCGGCCCTCGCTCATAGCTTCACCTCGGTCACGTCGAAGTAGGTGCGCAGCCGGTCGCCGATGAAGTTGAGGCAGAGCAGGAAGAGGCACAGCGCGATCGACGGGAAGAGCACCAGCCAGGGGTTCTGGGCCATGACCGTGCGCGACTCGTTGATCATGTTGCCCCACGACGGCGTCGGGGGGTTGACCGAGAGGCCCAGGAACGCCAGCGCGCCCTCCAGCGTCACCACCGTCGCGACGCCGATGAGCAGGAACGACACGCCGATGGGCGCGATGTTGGGCACGATCTCCTTGATGATGATGCGTCGGTCGGTCGCGCCTTGGACCTTCGCCGCGACGATGTAGTCCTTGGTCGCTACGGCCATGGTCGCGGTGCGGATGACGCGGTAGACGAGCGGGATCGCCGCGACGCCGATGACGAGGATGATCTTGAGCTCGGTGCGCGGGGTCCAGAACGACAGCACCGCGATGACCGCGATGATCGCCGGGAACGCGAGGCCCACGTACATCACCGCGGTCAGCATCGCGTCGAAGCGACCGCGCCGGTAGGCGGCGAGCATCCCCAGGGGCGCGCCGACGCCGAAGCCGATCACCATCGACCCCGTGCCCACCGCCATCGACACCCGCGACCCGTAGACGATGCGGCTGAAGATGTCGCGCCCGAGGTCGTCGGTGCCCAGGAAGTGGTGGAGCCCCGGCGCCGCGTTGATCGCGTTGAAGTTGCCGAAGAGTGGGTCGGGCAGGGGAAGCACATTGGCGAAGAACGCGCCGAAGACGTTGAGCCCCAGGTAGCCCACGCAGATCCAGAAGAGCACGCCGAGGCGGTCGGCCTTGTGGGCGGGGCGGTGCTCGAGGTCGATCGTGTCGACCATGACGTCCCTAGGCACGGCTGATCCTCGGGTCGATGACGTTGACCAGGAAGTCGAAGGCGAAGTTGATCACCACGACGAGCACCGAGACCACGAGCACGATGTCCTGGACCAAGATGTAGTCGCTCGCGTTGATCGCGGCGATCAGCACGTAGCCGAGCCCGGGGATCTGCAGTAGGTACTCGACGATGAACCCCCCGGCGAGCAGCCCGCCGATGTTGACCCCCGCGGCGCCGCACAGCGCGACCGACGACGGCCGGAACGCGTGGATCCACATGATGCGCCGCTGGCTGATCCCCTTGGAGCGCGCCATCGTGATGAACTCCTCCTGGAGGGTCGCGATGAGGTCGCTGCGCAGCACGCGGTAGTAGATGACGAAGCTGCCGACGGCGAGGGTGAACGACGGCAGCGCGAGGCTCTCGAAGTTGGCGATCCAGTCGGTGCCGAGCGACACGTAGGACGCGGGTCCGGTGTTGGGTACCCCCCACTTGATGGAGAAGAGCAGCACCAGCAGCACGATGATGATGAAGGGCGGGATCGACAGCGCGGTGAAGCTCCCCGCGCCCAGGACCCGGTCGAGCAGGCCGTCGGGCTTGCGCGCCGATCGCATCGCCAGGGGGATGGCGATGGCGAAGGAGAGGATCTGGCTGAGGACGATGAGCTCGAGGTCGATCGGCAGCGCCGCGCCGATCGTCGAGGCGATCGAGTCGTGGGTGATGAACGAGTTGCCCCACTGGCCCGAGACGATGTGGCCCATCCAGACGAAGTACTGCTCCAATATGGGCCGGTCGAGGCCCAATTGGTGGTCGAGCACGGCGCGCGCGGCGGGGGTGTTGCCGAATCCCAGGAGGACCGACGCGGGGTCCCCGGGCAGGAGGTGCAGGAGGTAGAAGCTCCCGACCGAGATGACGATGACGATGCCGAGCAGGATGAGGAGACGTCTCACCACGTACTTCAGCACTCGTCACCCCCGAAATCCCAGACAGAAGACTAGCCAAGCGCCACAAGGCCTCCAGGGAGGGGCGGGCCCCGCGGAGCGCGTCACAGCGCGTCGGTAGCGTGGTCGAGTGAGGCGAATAGCGATCGCCGGCGGAATCGGCGCCGGCAAGTCCGTGGTGGGCGCACGCCTGGTCACGCGGGGCTTCGCGCTCGTCGACGCCGACGTGATCGCGCGCGACGTCACCTCCATGGGGAGCCCGACGTGGACCGCGATTCGCTACGCGTTCGGCTCTGGCGTACTCACCGCGTCGGGCGAGGTCGATCGCGCGTTCCTCGCCGACGTCGTCTTTCACGACGAGACCGCGCTCGCGCGCCTCAACGACATCACCCACCCCGTGATCGGCGCGGAGATGGTCCGCCAGCTCGACGCCGCGACCGGCGACGCGGTGTTCGTCGCGCTGCCCCTCTTTCGCCCCGAGCACCGCGCCGCGCTCTCCCTCGACGCCGCGTGGGCGGTCATGGTCGACCCCGCGACGGCGGTGGCGCGACTGGTGGAGGGTCGCGAGATGTCCGAGGAGGACGCCCGCGCCCGCCTGGCCAGCCAGATGACCAACGACGAGCGCGCGGCGATCGTCGACCGCGTCATTTGGAACGAGGGCACGATTGAGGACCTCGGCGACGAGGTCGATGAGGTGCTGGCCGAGGAGGGCCTCGCCGGTGGGTAGCTTCGTCGTCGAGTCGCCGTTCCAGCCGTCGGGCGACCAGCCGCGAGCGATCGAGACCCTCGCGCGCGGGGTCGAGGACGGCTTGCGCTTCCAGACGCTCGAGGGGATCACCGGCAGCGGCAAGACCGCGACCATCGCGTGGCTGGTCGAGCGGGTCCAGCGCCCGACGCTCATCTTGGAGCCCAACAAGTCGCTCGCCGCCCAGTTGGCGTCCGAGCTCAAGGAGATGCTGCCCCAGAACCGCGTCGAGTTCTTCGTCTCCTACTACGACTACTACCAACCCGAGGCCTACATCCCGCGCACCGACACCTTCATCGAGAAGGACAGCTCGGTCAACGAGGAGATCGACCGGCTGCGCCACGCCGCGACGTCGTCGCTGCTGCTGCACCGCGACACCATCGTCGTCGCGTCGGTGTCGTGCATCTACGGGCTGGGCTCGCCGATCGAGTACCGCGACCGGATGCTCCAGCTCGAGGTCGGCGCGGTGATCGACCAGCGCGTGCTGCTGCGGCGCCTGGTGGAGATGCAGTACAACCGCAACGAGCTCGTGCTCGACCGCGGGTCGTTCCGGATGAAGGGCGACACGCTAGAGCTCCAGCCGGCCTACTCCCAGGAGGCGCTGCGCGTCTCGTTCTTCGACAACGAGGTCGAGGCGATCGAGTTCTTCAACCCCCTGACCCACGAGGTGCGCGCCAAGGTGAAGGAGTTCACCCTCTTCGCCGCGTCGCACTACGCGACGGGCGCCGAAACCCTCGCGCGCGCGTGCCGGGGGATCGAAGAGGAGCTCGGCGTGCGCCTCGCGACCTTCGAGCGCGAGAACAAGCTCCTCGAGGCCCAGCGCCTGCGCTCGCGCACCGAGCACGACCTGGAGATGCTCGAGCAGACGGGGGTCTGCGCGGGGATCGAGAACTACTCGCGCCACCTCGACGGCCGCTCCGCGGGCGAGCGGCCCTTCACCCTGCTCGACTACTTCCCGTCGGACCTGCTCGTCGTCATCGACGAGAGCCACGTCGCGGTGCCCCAGGTCCGCGGCCAGTACGCGGGGGACCGCTCGCGCAAGGAGGTCCTCGTCGAGCACGGGTTCCGCCTGCCCAGCGCGCTCGACAACCGGCCCCTCAGCTTCGAGGAGTTCATGGACCTGGTGCCCCAGATGGTCTTCGTGTCGGCGACCCCGGGGCCCTACGAGCTCGAGGTCAGCGACCAGATCGCCGAGCAGGTCATCCGCCCGACCGGGCTCGTCGACCCCAAGGTCTCGGTGGTGCCGACCAAGAACCAGATCGACGACCTGCGTGGCCGCCTCGACGCGGTCATCTCCCGCGGCGAGCGCGCCCTGGTGACGACGCTGACCAAGCGGATGTCCGAGGACCTCACCCAGTTCCTCGCCAAGGCCGGCTACCGCGTGCAGTACCTGCACAGCGACATCGACACGATCCAGCGCATCGAGATCCTGCGCTCGCTGCGCCTGGG
>JBOGFU010000288.1:0-4662 GCA_050743545.1 Acidimicrobiales bacterium
GCGCTCGGCGAACTCGCGAAGTGACTCGCCACCGGCCGGCGCCGCGTCGAGGTCGACGATGACGCCGCGCGCGATCCCGACGAGCTCGGGGGTCGCCGCGGCGAGTGGGTCGCCTTCGATGTCACCGAGGTCGCGCTCGCGCCACGCGACGTTAAGGGCGACGTCAACGCCGAGCACGCCGGCGATCACCTCGGCGGTCTCGCGCGCGCGCGCGAGGTCCGACGCGACGATCGAGTCGTAGCCGCCCACGAGCGTGTCGGCCGCGGCCCGCGCCTGGGCGCGTCCCGCGTCCGTGAGCACCGAGTCGTCGCGGTGGCCCTGGAGGCGCCGAGCGACGTTCCAGGTCGCCTCACCGTGGCGCACGAGGGTCAGCGTCGTGCGCGAAGGGGGCGGGGCCACCGGGCCACGGTAGGCGACGACCGCGCTCGCGACTCCCCTGGCGGCGTGGCGGGCGTCGACGCGGCTAGCCGGGCCGTGGTTTGAGCGTCGGGAACGCGATGACCTCGCGAATGTTCGCCTCGTCGGCGACCAGCATCGCGAGGCGGTCGACCCCCACGCCGAGCCCCGCGGTGGGTGGCAGGCCCCACTCGAGCGCGCGAAGGTAGTCCTCGTCGATGAGCATCGTCTCCTCCTCGCCGGCCGCGGCGAGTCGGGCCTGCTCTTCGAAGCGCGCGCGCTGGTCGGCCGGGTCGGTCAGCTCGGAGAACAGGTTGGTGAGCTCGCGGCCCGCGGCGAAGGACTCTGCGCGCTCGGTGAGCTCGGGGTCGTCGCGGTGGCGGCGAGCGAGGGGCGAGATCTCCACCGGGTACTCGGTGACGAACACCGGGTCCCAGAGGGTGGCCTCGGCGCTCGCGTCGAAGAGCTCGGCGAGCAGGTGGCCGGCGCCCCACGCGGCGTGAACCGCCCCGCCGCGCTCGGCGAGCAGGCTCGCGAGGCGCTCGCGCGGGGTGTGCACCGACACCTCCTCGCCCACCGCCTCGCTGGTGAGGTCGGCCATCGAGCGCCGTGGCCACGGCGTCGCGAAGGAGATCGGGCGGTCCTGGTAGGTGACGTCGTGGCGACCCAGGACGTCGTGGACCACCCCGGCGACGAGCTCCTCGGTGAAGGACATCATGTCGGCGTAGTCCCAGTAGGCGCAGTAGAGCTCGAGCATCGTGAACTCGGGGTTGTGGCGCGGGCTCACGCCCTCGTTGCGAAAGACCCGGCCGACTTCGAAGACCCGCTCGAAGCCCCCCACGACGAGGCGCTTGAGCCAGAGCTCGGGCGCGATGCGCAAGAAGAACTCGGCGTCGAGCGCATTGTGGTGCGTGGCGAAGGGCCGCGCGTTGCTCCCCGTCGGGATCGGGTTGAGGATCGGGGTCTCGACCTCTAAGAACCCCGCCGCCCAGCAGCGCTCGCGCAGCGCGCGCACCACCGCGCTGCGGCGCGCGAGGGCCTGGCGCGAGAGGTTGTTGGCCCACAGGTCGGCCTCGCGGTGGCGGTATCGCAGGTCGTGGTCGGCGATCCCGGCCCACTTGTCGCCGAAGTTCTGCAGCGCGGTCGCAAGCTTGACCCACGAGTCGACCTTGACCGAGAGCTCGCCGCGCTGGGTGCGCACGACGTCGCCGGTCGCGCCGACCCAGTCACCCAGGTGGAGGCGCGCGAACTCGTCGAACCCGGTCGTCACCGGGGCCAGCGCGAAGAGCTGGACCTCGCCCGAGGAGTCGCGCAGGGTCGCGAACGCGAGCTTGCCCTGGCGGCGCACGAGCATCAGCCGGCCGGCGACGCTCACGCGCTCGCCGGACTCCTCGCCCGCCTCGAGGTGGTCGAAGCGGTCGTGCAGGTCCGCGGCGAAGGCGCTGTGGTCGAACGAGTACGGCGTGCTCACGTGGGGTCCCCCGGATGGTTTCTCTCGTGAACGATACGCAATCCGTGCAGGGTGAGCCACGGCTCGACGTGCTCGACCGACGTCGTGTGCGGCGCGATGAGCCCGGCGAGGCCCCCCGTCGCGATGACGCTCGAGGCGCCGAGCTCGTCGTGGATGCGCGCGACGACCCCGTCGACCTGCGCGGCGAAGCCGTAGAGCACCCCCGACTGGATCGACTCGACCGTCGATCGGCCCACGACCGATCGCGGACGCACGAGCTCGACCGAGCGCAGCGCCGCGGCGTGGCTGTAGAGCGCCTCGAGCGAGATCGCGACCCCTGGGGCGATCGCGCCCCCGAGGTACTCGCCCTGCTCGCTGATGACGTCGAAGGTCGTCGCGGTGCCGAGGTCGACGACGACCGACGCGCCGGGGTAGAGGTCGAACGCGCCGACGGCGTTGGCCACCCGGTCGGCACCGACCTCGCGCGGGTTGTCGTAGAGGATGGCCATCCCCGTCTTGGTCCCCGGCCCGATCACGGTCACCGGCCGGTCGGCGAACCAGCGGTTGGCCATGCGCCGCAGCTGGGTCGTCACCGACGGCACCGACGAGCAGATCGCCATCGCGGTGACGTCGCCGCGCAGGTCCAGTCCCTCGAGGTCGAGCAGCTGGGTCAGCACCACGGCGAGTTCGTCGGGGGTGCGGTCGGGCGCGGTCGAGAGGCGCCAGTGATAGGCGAGGCCGCGCTCGTCGTGGGCGCGCGCGAAGCCCACCGCGTCGGGCGACTCCTGGGTCTCGGGGCCGAACAGGCCGATCACGGTCTCGGTGTTGCCCACGTCCATCGCCAGCAGCATCAGCCCCTCCTCACCGTGACGGCGCCGTTGTCGATGAGGCGCACGCCCTCGACGTAGCCCGCGACAACCGCTCGGCGCTCGCCCGCCTCGTCGTCGCCGGTCGGCGTGAGGCTCACGGGGTCGACGACCTCCGCGTAGGCGACGTCGACCCCGCGGTTCGCCATCTCGCCGGCCATCGCCGCGCGCATCTCGCTCGCCGGCGCGCTCGCCACGCCCAGCGCGCGCGACAGGCCGAGCGCCCGGTCGCGCCCCGCGGCGCTGAGGCGGGCGTTGCGACTCGAGACCGCGAGCCCGGTCGCGTCGCGCACCGTGGGGCAGCCCACGATCGTCGCATCGAATCCGAGGTCGGCGACCATCTGGCGCACCACGCACAGCTGCTGGTAGTCCTTCTCGCCGAAGTACGCGCGACAGGGGCCCGTGACCGCGAGCAGCTTGGCGATGACGCTCGCCACCCCGTCGAAGTGGCCCCGCCGCCCCGCGCCCTCGAGCACGTCGCCCAGCCCGGCGACGTGAACCGTGGTCGGCGTCGCCCGGCCCTCGGGCCACATCTCGGCCGCGTCGGGCTCGACCAGGCAGTCGACGAGGGGCTCGGCCAGCGCGGCGTCGCGCGCAGCGTCGCGCGGGTAGGCCGCGAGGTCGACGGGGTCCTCGAACTGGCGCGCGTTGACGAAGCTCGTCGCGAGGACCACGTCGCCGGCGTCGCGCGCGGCGCGAAAGAGCGCGACGTGGCCCTCGTGGAGCGCGCCCATCGTCGGCACGAGTCCCACCGAGCGGCCGGCCGAGCGCTGGCGCGACGCGTAGTCGCGCCACTCGGCGATCGTTGCGAGTCGCTCCACTAGGCCGGTTTGGGCGCGCGCCGCTCGGCGAGCTCGAACGCCGCGTTGGCGAGCGCGACGTAGGTCGAGCGCTGGGCCTCGGGGATCGCCGCGAGGTGCGCGTCGATGGTCGCCATGTCACCGCGCGACGCCGGCCCGGTCAGCGCGGCGCTCGGGCCGTAGGCGCGCACGTCGGCCAGCGCCTGCTCAGCCAGCGCCAGGAAGTCCTCGAGGGTGAGACCCGCGGCCTCGGCGAGCGCCTCGACGTGACCCATCAGCGCGACGAGGTGGTTGGCCGCGACGGTCGCCGCGGCGTGGTACGCGGCGCGGCGCGCGTCGGGCACCTCGACCGCGCGTCCCACGAGCGACGCGACCACCTCCGCGGCGATCGGGTCGCCGGCGCCCGCGTAGGTCGCGCCGACCAGTCGCTCGGCGCCCCGGCGCGCCTCGGGCAGCGCGACCAGGGGGTGCAGCGACGCGACGCGCGGGTGCGCGCCGAGCACGTCGAGCCCGCGCGAGCCCGCGAGGTGCGCGATCACGCGCGCGTCCGAGGGCGCGAGCGCGCCGGCGACGTCGCCGATCGCGTCGTCGGGCACGGCGAGGATGACCAGGCGCGCGGTGTCGACCCCCGCGAGGTCGTCGTGGTGCACGGTCCACGCGTCGTGACCCGCGCGGGTGAGCGCGAGCAGGAGCGCGGAGCCCGCGCGGCCGGTCCCGACGATGGCGATGCGCATGATCACTGCCTCCGTTCCGGCCCCGAGGGTGCCGTTCGGCTAGAGCAACGACTCGAGTGTACCCAGCGCGACGACGCGCCCGGCGGCGCCGGCGAGCCGACCCTCGACGATGTCGGGGGCGAGCTCGGCGAGTGGCGCGAGCACGAACATCCGATCGAACATCCGAGGGTGCGGCAGGGTGAGGCGCGGGTCGTCGCTGGTCACCCCCTCGACCCAGAGCAGGTCGACGTCGAGGGTGCGCGGGCCCCAGTGCCCGGTTCGCTCGCGGCTGCGCGCGGACTCGGCGGCGCGAGCGCGCTCGAGGAGTCGCTCGGGGCGATCAGCGGTGTCGAGTTCGACGACGAGGTTCCAGAAGTCGCCCTGGACGACCCCGCCCACCGGCTCGGTCTCATAGACCTGGCTGACCCGGTGGGGCT
>JBOGFU010000289.1:0-1962 GCA_050743545.1 Acidimicrobiales bacterium
CAACGACGAACGGACCGCGGCCCTCGCCGCGTTCGTCATCGACTACAACTACACACGGACCCACTCAGGCATCGGCCACAAGCCACCGGCGAGTCGTCTCCCGTGAACAACGGACCTGGGAGTTACAGCTAGACCAGGGGCCACGGGTAGGGCGGCCAGTCGCGGTCCTCGTCGGGGGTGGGGTACTCGCTCGACTCGACGAGCGCGCCCGCGCGCGATCGCGCGAGGGTGACCTCGTGGGGGCTCAGCCACGCGGCGAGCCCCTCGCCGTCGGACCGGGCGAACGCCGCGAGGCGCCCGATGAGCGCGGGGTCGACCTCCAGCCCCGCGTACTCCCAGACCACCGTGCGCAGCTTGTCCTGCTCGTGAAAGCACAGGCCGTTGTCGATCGCCCAACAGCGTGTCCCGTCAAAGAGCACGTGACCGGACTTGCGGTCGGCGTTGTTGGCGACCACGTCGAACGCGGCGAGCTGGGCGAACCAGGTGGCGAACTCCGGGCGCCCGCGCAGCGTGAAGTAGTGGTCCTCGCCGTTGTCCTCGACCCACCACTGCAGCGACCCCGGGCCGAAGGGCAGGTCGTCGCGCCCGACGGTGGTCGGCACCAGGTCGGTGCCGAGCGCGCGGTCGAGCTCGTAGGCGGCGACCTCGCGGCGCCACAGCCCGTCGGGGAAGTCCCAGAGGGGGCGCTCGCCGGCCTCGGCCTTGTAGCACGCGAGGGCGCTGGCTCCCTCGAGTGAGACGCTCACCAACAGGGCCTGGTTGGACGACTCGACGATTCGCCCCTCGACCTCGACCTCGCCCTCGGCGAGCAGGCGTCGCTCGTCGTCGCGCGTCACGGCTAGCGGATCGGCGCGCGGTGGCCGTTGGTGCGCGGGCAGTCGTGGCCGCGCGCGTCGAGCGGCCCGCCGCACAGCGGGCACAGGGGCCGCCCGGCCTCGACGAGGCGCGTGATCGCGATCGCCAGCGCGCCGGCCCACTCCGCGCTCAGGGTGAGCTCCAATTCGTCGTCGTCCTCGCTCGACTCGATCGTCACGACGACGCGACTCCCCGGCTCGTCGATCTCCACCGAGATCTCGCCGGCGACGAAGTCCACCTCGTACTCGGACTCGAGCGCGAGGTCGTCGGGCAGGTGGCCGGGGCGCTCGAAGCCCCCCACCGCGACGGCGAGCCACTCGGCGAGCGCGGCGAGCTGGACCTTTTCGCACTTGACCACGACGAGGCGTCGGCCCTGGCGGGCCTGGAGCAGGAAGAGCCGCTGGCCGACCTCGCCGAGGGTCCCCACCATGACGCGGCCCGGGTCGTCAAAGACGTAGTTCACGACGGCGCGAGCTCGCTGAGCCCCCCGAGGGAGTTGACGCACAGGACAATCGGCGCGCCGCCGGTCATCACCAGGGCGCTGACCGAGCAGGTCGACACCACCGTGCGCTGGAAGAGGTCGAGTGGCACCCCCAACGCGTAGGTGACCGCGGCCTTGATCGGGTCGGCGTGGCTGACGCACACGACGCCCTCGCCGCGGTGGCGCGAGGCCAGGCGCTCCAGCGTCGTCCAGACGCGCAGCTGCATCGCCGCGAAGGACTCACCCCCCGGGAAGGTGAACGCGCTGGGCGCCGACTGCACCGCGCGCCACTCGACGCGTCGGCGCAGCGCGGAGAGGCGCCGGCCCGTCCACTCGCCGAAGTCGCACTCGACGAGCCCGCGCTCGACGCGTGCGCGCAGGCCGAGCGTGGCGGCGATCGGCGCGGCGGTCTCTCGCGCCCGCTCGAGCGGCGACGTGTAGAGCGCGCCGGGTAGCGTCGCCAGCACGCCCAGCCGCGCGGCCACGGCGTCGGCCTGGGCGCGGCCGCGCGGCGACAGGTGCAGCCCCGGCGCGCGCCCGGGCAGCACCACGCCCGTGGTGGAAGTCGCCCCGTGGCGCACCAGCCAGACCGTCGTGGCGCGCGCGGCGGTCACGGCCCCGAGGTC
>JBOGFU010000290.1:0-8532 GCA_050743545.1 Acidimicrobiales bacterium
CGGTCACCCTGGTCGAGCCGGGCGTCAACCTCGGCTACGGCCGCGGGGTCAACCGCGGCGCCGCCGCGGCCGCGACGAGCCGTTACCTGCTCGTGTCGAACCCCGACGTGGTGGCCCACGACGGCGCGGTCGCGAGCCTCGCCGACTTCCTCGACGCGCATCCCGACGTCGCGGTCGCGGGCCCCCAGATCGTGCGACCCGACGGATCGACCTACCCCTCCCGGCGGGTCTTTCCCAACGCGTGGCTCGCTGGGTGGCACGCGTTGCTCGCGCCGTTCTGGCCCACGAACCCGGCCACCGCGAAGTATCGCTCGGCGCGCGCCGACGGCTCGGTCGACTGGGTCTCGGGTGCGTTCTTTCTCATCCGGCGCGACGTGTTCGAGCTCGCGGGCGGCTTCGACGAGCGATACTTCATGTTCGCCGAGGACATGGCGTTGTGCTGGCGGGTCCACGAGCTGGGATTCCTCGTCGCCGCGGTCGACGACGCGGTCGTGACCCACGTCGAGGGCCTCTCTCGCGCTCGCGCGTCACGGTCGATGGTCGTCGCGCACCACGCGAGCGCGCTGCGATTCGAGTGGCAGACGGCGTCGGGTGCGCGGCGACTCCTCGTGCCGCTCGCGGCACTCGTGATCGGCGTTCGACTCGCGCTCACGTTGGCCGTGCCCGGCCGCCACGTCGGGGCCTAGACTGGTCGCGGGGCTGCGGGTGGTTCTGTGGTTGAAAGTCGATGCCAGCCGCGGGCGAAGCGACCCACGTAAGGCGTCTCGTCGACGCTGAGCATGGCGCGGTTTAGAAGTAAGCCCTGCCTCGGTGCGACCACGTTGGTCGGGCCGGGAGACGGAAGGGGGCGCGACCCCGCCGCCGGAGAGCGAGAGCTGCCGGGGGCGCGCGCCGCGGACCGCCGCAGGCGAGTGTGGGGTCAAAGACCAGGTCAGACAGCCGCAGCCCCAATAAGACCCCGAGTCTCGACCGGTAGGGTGAGTCCGTCATGAGTGTGTTCAACAAGGTTCTTCGCGCGGGTGAGGGTAAGCGCGTGCGCCAACTCGCCGAGCTGGTCGGGCCTATCAACGACCTCGCGGGGGCCACGGCCGCGCTCACCGACGCCGAGTTGCGGGCCAAGACCGACGTCTTTCGTGAGCGCTTCGCCGAGGGCGAGACCCTCGACGACCTCCTCCTGGAGTCCTTCGCCGTGGTGCGCGAGGCCGCGACCCGAGTGCTCGGACAGCGCCCCTACGACGTCCAGCTCATGGGCGGCATGGCGCTGCACTTTGGCTGGATCGCCGAAATGAAGACCGGGGAGGGCAAGACCCTGGTGTCGACGCTCCCCGTCTACCTCAACGCCCTGGCCGGCCAGGGCGTGCACGTGGTGACCGTCAACGACTACCTGGCGACCCGTGACTCGGAGTGGATGGGCTCGGTGCACCGCTTCCTCGGGCTGAGCGTCGGTCGCGTCGGCCCGGACCTGCCCGAGTTCGAGGACAAGCGCGCGGCCTACGCGTGCGACGTCACCTACGGGACGAACACCGAGTTCGGCTTTGACTACCTGCGCGACAACATGGCGCGCCGTCGCGAGCACATGGTCCAGCGCGGTCACCACTACGCGATCGTCGACGAGGTCGACTCGATCCTCATCGACGAGGCGCGAACCCCGCTCATCATCTCGGGACCGGCCGCGGACGTGACCAAGCTCTACTACCAGTTTGCGTCCATCGCGCGCACGCTCGTGCGCGACGTCGACTACGAGGTCGACGAGGAGAAGAAGACCGTGATGCCCCTGGAGTCGGGCATCGAGAAGGTCGAGCGCCAGTTGGGCGTGTCGAACCTCTACGACGCGGTGGCGACCAACTACGTCCACCAGCTCGGCGAGGCGTTGCGGGCCAAGGAGCTCTTCCACCGCGACCGCGACTACCTGGTCGACGCGGGCGTCGTCAAGATCATCGACGAGTTCACCGGGCGCACCCTCGACGGGCGCCGCTGGTCCGACGGCCTGCACCAGGCGGTCGAGGCCAAGGAGCGGGTTCGGATCCAAGAAGAGAATCACACGTGGGCGACCGTGACCCTCCAGAACTACTTCCGCCTCTACGACAAGCTCGCCGGCATGACCGGGACCGCCGAGACCGAGGCGAGCGAGTTCGGCTCGACCTACTCGCTCTCGGTCGTGCCGATACCGACCAACCTGCCCAGCCGACGCGAGGACCAGGCCGACCTCATCTTCAAGACCGAGGCCGCCAAGTTTGCGGCGATCGTCGAGGACGTGCGCGAGCGTTCGGACCGGGGCCAGCCGATCCTCCTGGGCACGGCGAGCGTCGAGAAGTCCGAGCTGCTCAGCCGCGAGCTCGCCAAGGCGGGCGTCGCCCACGAGGTCCTCAACGCCAAGCAGCATTTCCGCGAGGCCGAGATCGTGGCTCAGGCCGGTCGCCCCCACGCGGTGACCGTGGCGACCAACATGGCCGGTCGAGGAGTGGACATCGTGCTCGGCGGCAACGCCGAGGGCCTCGCGCGCCGCGAGGCGGTCGCCCAGGGCTACGAGCCGGGCACCGAGGAGTTCGACGCGGCGTACGCCAAGGCGCTCGCCGCACAGCGCGTGACGAGCTCGGGCGAGGCGGAGAAGGTCATCGCCGCGGGGGGCCTCTACGTGCTGGGCACGGAGCGCCACGACTCGCGGCGCATCGACAACCAGCTGCGGGGCCGCTCGGGACGCCAGGGCGACCCCGGCGAGAGCCGCTTCTACCTGTCGCTCGAAGACGACCTGCTGCGCCTGTTCGCCACCGGGGCGGTGTCGTGGGTGATGGACCGCACGATGCCCGACAACCTGCCGATTGAGGCGAAGATGGTCTCCAAGGCGATCGAACGGGCCCAGAACACCGTCGAGGCTCGCAACGCCGAGATACGCAAGGACGTGCTCAAGTACGACGAGGTCATGAACGAGCAGCGCAAGGTCGTCTACGCGCGGCGCCAGCAGGTCATCGACGGCGTGGAGCTCCACGACGTCACCATCGCGATGATCGAGGAGATCCTGAGCGGGGTGGTCCGCGAACGCCTCGTCGCGGAGTTCGCCGAGGAGTGGGACCTCAACACGCTCTTCCTCGACCTTCAGACCTACTACCCGACGCGCCTCACCCTCGACGCGCTGGCCACCTACGACGACCGCGAGGACGTCGTGGCCGTCGTGGTCGACGACGCGTTGGGGCTCTATGAGGCGAAGTGTGAGGCCTACGTGGGCGGGCTCGACACCGCGGTGGACATCGAGCGCGACGTCATGCTCCAGATCCTCGACCAGCGCTGGCGCGAGCACCTGTCCGAGATGGACTACCTGCGCGACGGCATTCACCTGCGCCAGGTTGCCCAGCAGGACCCGCTGAGCGCGTGGCAGCGCGAGGGCTACATCAAGTTCGAAGAGATGCTCGGCTTCGTGGACCGCGACTACGTGCGCTACATCACCCACGTCGAGGCCATCGTCGAGCCGGCCGTCGTCGACGACGACGACGGCCTCGAAGGTGCGTCGACCAACGCCGAACTCGTCGCCCCGGGCGGCGTGGAGCTGCCGCGCCAGACGCGCACGGTCAAGGCCCCCCTAAAGAAGCAGGGCGACAAGATCGGTCGCAACGAGCCCTGCTGGTGCGGGTCGGGTCGCAAGTTCAAGCAGTGCCATGGCCGACCATAGGGCCGAGAACGCCCTCCGCGACGCGCTGGCGACCCACGAGCAACTCGAAGAGCGGTGGCGCGCGGCCGACGCCTACCTCGGGATCGCCCAGCGCAGGGTCCGCCTCGGCGAGCTGACCGAGCGCGCGGGTGACCCTCACCTGTGGGACAGCCCGGACGACGCGCGCGCGGTGACCACGGAGCTCGGGCGCCTCGGTGCCGACCTCGACGAGTTCGACGCGCTGCGTCGAGAGCTCGACGACGCGACGGTGCTGCTCGACTTCGCCCGCGAGTCACTGGCGGCGGGCGACGCGTCACTGGTCGACGAGGCGGTTGACGCGGTCAGCCACGCCGACGACGCCCTGGGCGCGTTGGAGACCCGCAGCTTGCTGAGCGGCCCCTACGACGAGAACGACGCGTTGGCCGAGCTGCACGCCGGCGCGGGCGGCACCGACGCGCAGGACTGGACCGAGATGCTGCTGCGCATGTACCTGCGCTGGGCGGAGCGCCGTGGGTTCGGGGTGGAGGTCGACGAGGTCACCGAGGGCCAGGAGGCGGGCCTGCTCTCGGCGACGTTCATCGTCAAGGGTCGCTACGCCTACGGCTGGCTGTCGGCCGAGCGCGGGGTGCACCGGCTCGTGCGCATCAGCCCGTTCGACTCCCAGGCGCGCCGCCAGACGAGCTTCGCGGGGCTCGAGGTCACGCCGCTGCTCGCTGACGACGCGGGCGAGGTGGAGATCGACGAAAAGGAGCTGCGCGTGGACACCTACCGCTCCTCGGGCGCGGGTGGCCAGCACGTCAACAAGACCGACTCGGCGATCCGCATCACGCACCTGCCCACCGGGATTGTGGTGAGCTGCCAGAACGAGCGCAGCCAGCACCAGAACCGCGCTCGCGCGATGCAGATCCTCGAGGCCAAGCTCGCCGAACGCGCACGCGCCCAGCGACGCGCCGAGATGGACGCGCTCACCGGCGAACGCGCCGACAACGCGTGGGGGAGTCAGATCCGCTCCTACGTGCAGGCGCCCTATCAGCTGGTGAAGGATCACCGCACGGACCACGAGACCGGCAACGTCGACGCCGTGCTCGACGGGGACCTCGACGCGTTCATGGAGGCCGAACTGCGCCGCCAGAGGACGCGCGGTTAAGAATCTTCATTTCGCGCTGATCACGCGCGTTCGGTGGCCGGGGGGCCGTAGGGGTGGGACCTAGAATGGGTCGGCCGTGCGCGCCGCGCCGGGAACCTCGAACCCAAGGATGACCGCGTGATCCGCTTCGAAAACGTCTCCAAGACGTACAAGAACGGGACCCCAGCGCTCAAGGACATCAGCCTCGACATCGACAAGGGCGAGTTCGTCTTCTTGGTCGGTTCGTCGGGCTCGGGCAAGACCACCTTCCTGCGCCTCCTGCTGCGCGAGGAGCTCCCCGACACGGGGCGGATCCTCGAAGCCGGGCGCGACATCGGTGACCTGCCCAAGTGGCGAGTGCCGTACCTGCGCCGCAACATCGGCTGCGTCTTCCAGGACTTTCGCCTGCTGCCCAACAAGACCGTCTTCGAGAACGTCGCGTTCGCGCTCGAGGTGATTGGCCGGCCCCGCTCGACCGTCGAGTCCCAGGTGCCCCAGATCCTCGAGCTCGTCGGGCTCACCGACAAGAGCGACAACCTGCCCCACGAGCTCTCGGGCGGTGAGCAGCAGCGCGTCGCCGTGGCGCGCGCGTTCGTCAACCGCCCGCTCATCCTGCTCGCCGACGAGCCCACGGGCAACCTCGACCCCGCCAACTCCGAGTCGATCATGGCGCTGCTCGAGCTGATCAACCGCACCGGCACGACCGTGGTGATGGCGACCCACGACAAGGCGTTGGTTGACCGGATGCGCCGGCGCGTCGTCGAGCTCGACCGCGGCGAGATGATCCGCGACCAGCTTCGAGGCGTCTACGGCGTCGACGAGGCCGCGGCGGCCATCTGATGCGCGTCTACCTTCGCTACGCGCTCAAGGAGACCGTCACCAACCTGTGGCGCAATCGAATGATGACCATCGCCGCGATCCTCACGGTCGCGGTGTCGCTCTCACTGGTGGGCGCGTCGCTGCTCCTAAAGCAGAGCGCCGCTCAGGCCTCCGCGCAGTGGCAGCAGGGGACCCGCGTCACCGTGTGGATGCAGCCGACGGCGTCGACGGCCGAGATCGGCAACGTGCGCACCCAGCTCGCCAACCTGCCCATCGTCAAGTCGTGCGCCTACTACACCCAGGCCCAGGACTTCGCCGAAGCGAAGAAGCTGCTGCCCCCCGACGAGTCCGGCGTCCTCACGGTCGCCGACATGCCGTCGTCGTTCAGGTGCGTGCCGACGACCCCGGCCGACGCGTTCACCGTCGTGTCGCAGTTCTCCCATCAAACGGGGGTGTACCAGGTCACCGCCCCCGAGCAGCAGATCCGCCAGATGAATCGCGCGATCCGAATACTCCAGATCGTCTTCCTGGCGCTCGCCGGGGTGCTCCTGCTCTCGGCGGGCGTGCTGATCCTCAACACCATTCGCATGGCGATCTTCGCGCGCCGGCGCGAGGTGTCGGTCATGAAGCTCGTCGGCGCGACCAACTGGTTCATCCGCATCCCGTTCATCACGGAGGGCTTCATCCAGGGCCTGCTGGGCTCGGTGGTGGCCATGATCGCGGTGATCGCGCTCCACACCTGGTACCCGCTGCACAACGAGTTTCAACTGACCACCCGGGCGCTGTGGGGCACCAACGTCGTCGTGCTCGCGGTGGGTGTCGTCATCGGCTCGGTCGGATCGGCGATCGCGATCCGGCGCTTCCTCGACGTCTAGTTGCCCTCGGCGAAGTCGATGGCCAGCGAGTTGACGCAGTAGCGCAGACCCGTCGGCGTCGGGCCGTCGTCAAAGACGTGCCCCAGGTGACCGCCGCAGCGCGAGCAGAGGATCTCGGTGCGCTCGCGCCCGATGGAGTGATCGGGTCGCTCGATGACCGTGCCCGGTTCGCACGCGTCGAAGCTCGGCCAGCCACACCCCGAGTCGAACTTCTGCTGCGAGGTGAACAGTCGCTGGCCGCACCCGCCGCACGAGAAGGTTCCGTCCGCGTCGACGTGCAGCAGCGACCCCGACCACGGGGCCTCGGTCGCCGCGCGGCGCAGCACCGCGTAGCGCTCGGGGGAGAGCTCGGTCCGCCACTCGTCGTCGGACCTGTCAACGTCGTACGTCACGCGCTCAATGTAACGGTCCTCGCGGGCCGCCGGGTGGTGTCGGACTAGAGGAAGAGCGGCCGGGCGGACTCGGGGATGTCGCGCGGGAACTCCGGCTGGCCGCGCAGAAAGCGAGCGAAGGCCCCGGCCAGCCCGTCGGGGTCGAGTCCGAGTTCCGCGAGGAGGGCGTCGGGGCGGTGGTGCTCGAGGTAGGCGCGCGGGACTCCCAAGATGCGCGTCGTGGGGAACGCCCGGTCGTGCTCCTGGGCCAGCTGGCGCAGCGCCGAGACCATCAGCGTGCCCGCGCCCCCGTGGCGCGTGCCGTCCTCGACCGTGATCACGCGCTCGTGCTCGAGCGCGGCGGCGATCATCTCGGGGTCGGGCGGGAGCACGCGCGCGTCGTAGAGGGTGACGCGGCTCCGGTCCTCACCCAGCAGGTCGAGCGCGCGGTAGGCCGTGGCCGCCATCTTGCCGACCGCGAGCACGCACAGCGACCCGTCCCCGCGCACGACGCGTCGCGCGCTCACGCCCTCGCCAACCTGGCCGTCGAAGGGCTGGGGAAGCGTCTTGGGGAAGCGCAGCGCGCTCGGTGAGCTCAGCGACAGCGCCGTGGCCAGCATCCCGGGAACCTCCTCGGCGCTGGAGGGCGCGAAGATCGTCACGTTGGGGATCGCCAGGCACAGCGCGATGTCGAGCAGCCCGTGGTGGCTCGGGCCGTCGTCGCCGGTGATCCCCGCGCGGTCGAGCACGAAGACCACGGGCAGGTTGAGGAGCCCCACGTCGAGGTGGGCCTGGTCGAACGCGCGCGAGAAGAAGGTGGAGTAGATGGCGACGACCGGCTTGAGCCCGCCCATCGCCATACCCGCCGACGCGGTGACCGCGTGCTGTTCGGCGATGCCCACGTCGAAGAACCGGTCGGGAAAGCGCTCTTGGAAGGCGAGTAGCCCGGTCGGGCCGGCCATCGCCGCGGTCACCGCAACGATCCGCTCGTCGACCCCGGCCATCGTGAGCAGCGCGTTGGAGAATGACTCGGTGAAGGACTGCGGCGCGACGCCGTCCTCGTCGACCTTGGGCGGGAGCTTGTAGTCGTGCATGCGAAGGTCGTCGCTCACCGCGGGGGCGTAGCCGCGCCCCTTTTCGGTGAGCAGGTGCACGACGATGGGGCCGTCCCACGTGCGCGCCGAACGCAGCGTGGACTCGATCGCCTCGATGTCGTGACCGTCGATCGGTCCGATGTAGCGCACCCCGAGGTTCTCAAAGAAGGTATGAGGGGTCACCATCTCGCGCACCACCGAGGTCACCGAGTCGATTCCCTTGTAGGCGAGCTTGCCCACGCTGGGCAGTTGGGGTACGAGACCGCGCACGCGCTCGCGCACGGAGAGGTAGGTGCGGTTGAGGCGCAGGGCGGTCAGGGACTCGCTGAGCCGCGACACCGTCGGGGCGTAGCTGCGTCCGTTGTCGTTGAGCACGATGACGACGCGCTGGTCGGAGTGGCCGAGGTTGTTGAGCGCCTCGTAGGCCATTCCGCCGGTGAGGGAGCCGTCACCGACCACGGCCACGACGTGGCGGGTCCCCCCGCGCCCCGCGAGCTCGCCGCGGCGCTCGAGCGCCACCTACAGACCGTGGGCGTAGGAGAGCGCGGTCGACGCGTGGCTGTTCTCGATCCAGTCGTGGTCCGACTCCGATCGGTTCGGGTAG